>JBIIUB010000122.1:0-6532 GCA_044340205.1 Terrimicrobiaceae bacterium | reverse complement strand
CAGTCTCCCTGACCATTTCCGGAAACGCCGCCGCAACAACCGGTGGCCTCACAAAGTCGGGCGCGGGAACACTGACGCTCAATGGAACAAACACCTACACCGGTGCCACAACCATCAACGCCGGCACGCTCCAAATTGGCGCAGGCAGCACCACAGGCTCGATCTCATCCAGTAGCGCCATCACGAACAACGGCACGCTGGTGATCAACCGCAGCGATGCCATCACCCTTTCCAATACGATCTCCGGCACCGGCAACCTAGCCAAGCTCGGCACCAATACCCTCACGCTTTCCGGCGCATCCGCTAATACCTACAATGGCACCACGACGGTAAGTAACGGCACGCTCACGCTGGATAAAACCTCCGGGGTCGTTGCGGTCGGAGGCGATCTGGTTCTTAATGGCTCGTCCAAGCTCCTCTATGGCACATCCAAGAACGAGCAAATCGCCAACACGGCGTCTATCACCCTCAACGGCTCGCAGAGCGTTTTCAACGGGTCCACTTGGAATAGCACTACTGGAACAATTCAATCCAACATTACGGAAACCATAGGCAGCCTCACGGTCAGAGACGGTCAGTTCAACACTGGAACCACATCAAACTGGACTGTCACGGGAGCGGGTGTTGTCGATGGAAGCAGTGGCGATGCCCGCTTCGCGGCATTCTCCGGCACAAGAATCAGTTTCAATAGCCTGAGCCTCACTGCGATGAACGGAACAACTATTGGCACCTCCGAAGACAGCTTTGTCCTTGGAGGAAATCAACCCAATGCAACAACGCTCACCGTGGGAAGTGGCGGGCTAACCCTCAATGGAAGCACACTGGGTTTGAACAAGGGAGTTAATTCCGGGAATGCAGGAAGCCGTCTTATCTTGGATGGCAATATCACCACAACCGGCTCCAGCGCCTCATTTATAGCCAGCAATCTTGGAACTTTCGGCAATAGCACTATCCAGTTGAGCAGCACAGCTGGAAGCGACAACCGCACCATTACCACCGGCAGCGGAGCGGATCTGACGATCAGCGTGGCGATCACCAATGGAAATGCCACGACAGCCGGCATCATCAAAGACGGATTGGGCACTCTTACGCTCAGCGGCAACAATACCTACAGCGGCGCGACCACCGTCGCAGGCGGCACACTCCTTCTCTCCGGCACAGGCACACTCGGCACCAGCACGCTCAGCATCTCCGGTGGCACGCTCGACATGGGCGGCAAGAGCTTCACGAACACCTTCGGCAGCCTCACCGGCGGCACGCTCTCCAACGGCACACTCACCAACAACGGCGGAAACTACGACCTGCAAAATGGCACCGTCAGCGCCACCCTCGCCGGAACCAACGGCGTAAACAAAACTGGCAGCGGCACGGTCACGCTTTCAAATGCCAATACCTACAACGGCACAACCACCGTCACCAGCGGCACCCTCCGAGT
The DNA here is from genome assembly GCA_044340205.1 of Terrimicrobiaceae bacterium. Taxonomy (GTDB): domain Bacteria; phylum Verrucomicrobiota; class Verrucomicrobiia; order Chthoniobacterales; family Terrimicrobiaceae; genus UBA967. The sequence continues at coordinate 5,097 of JBIIUB010000122.1, read as the reverse complement.
CGCCGCCACAGGTGCCCTCGCCAACACCTCAAGCATCGATGTCAACGGCGGCTCCCTCCTCGTCGCAGTCGCCAATTCCGTCAACGACAACGCAAACATTACCCTCCGTAATGGCGGCAGACTGGCTGTGAATGGAAACTTCGATGAAACCGTCGGCGCCCTTACCCTCAGTGCCAATTCGACCATCGACTTCTCAGGCTTCGTCGGCACCCTCCGCTTCGGCAGCATCGCTTCTTGGGCACCTGGGGCCACCCTGTCCATCTGGAACTGGAGCGGAACCACCCGATACGGGGATCAAGTTAATAATTACCAAACCCCCAGCAACCTCGTCTTCACCAACAATGCCACCCTTACTAACAATCTTGCCAACATCAGCTTCTATAGCGACTCTGGCACCACCTTGATTGGCAGCGGGTTTGAACGGGGCTTCACCGGCGGCGGCACCGAAATCATAGCCGTCCCCGAACCCGAAACCTACCTCACCGGCGTGATCCTCCTCCTCGGCGGCACCATTTACCTCCTCCGCCGAGCCAAACACCGGGAGGGCCATCGTCCCGCATGGCCCAAATTTCTCCACGGAATCCGCCGAACCACTCCCGGACACCACCGCGCCCAAAAACCACCCGATCCACACCCTCACCGATGAGTGAATATGCCACGCCGAAACGCCGCTGCGCGGCTGAAAAATGGGTCATGCCGGAGAATGACCCTCCCATTGGCACGCTAAGCGCTGCCGCGCGAACACTCAAAAATGATTCTACCCGATTTTTCATCCACCCATGCCGCTTTGCGGCTCATGATGTGAATTTAAATAACATAAGTATAATTTCTAAAACATCTTATAAAAGCTCCATGAAAAAACGCCGCCTCGCCATCCTCGTCGCCCTCACTCAGTTCGCTGCTAGCTTCACGCTTCAGGCCGCGCCACCAGCTCCAGTCTCCGCTCAGCGGGTGGAGCAACCTCCGGCGCTGGATGGAAAACTCGACGATTCTGTCTGGAAGGAGGCGAAGTGGCAGGAGGGGTTCACAGAACTCGGAACCGGCAAGCCTGCCGAGACGCCTACGCGATTTGCCGTGGCCTATGACGATCGCTTCCTCTATGTCGCCATCCGCGCCACGGAGCCGAACCTCGACAAGCTCAAGACAAAGGTGACCAAGCGTGACAGCTATGATCTCTACCATGACGATGGGGTGGAGTTTTTTGTGGCACCGGGCTCGCAGCGCACGGATTACTACCAGTTCCAGGTCAACTCCAAGGGTGTGGTGGCCGATGCGGCAGGTCGCCAATCCGGCACGGTTCGCGAAAGCTCTTGGAACGCTCCTGTCCAAGTGGGCACCGCCTCCGGGGAAGGGGAGTGGATCGTCGAAATGGCCGTTCCGCTGGCCGACATGGAGCTTGGCAAGCCGTCTGCGGGCGATTGGGGAATCAATGTGGCCCGGGTGCGGCGCGCGGGCGGTAGTGAGCAGCTTTCGACATTTGTTCCCATGGGCGGTTCGCTGCATCAGCCAAGCCTTTTCGCCGCCCTCCCCCTGCCGGGCGCGAACTTTGATGCCCTGCGTTGGGAAGTGCCGCCGCCTGCTGGCTTGAGCGTGGTGCGGGAAAATGATGCGACATGGGTCAAAGGCAAGGTGAGCGTCAAAAACCTCACGGGAAAAATCCGCGCTATCACGCTGACACCTCGCTTGCGCCAAGGCGATAAAGTCACCGAAGGGAAACCCTCCTCGGATATGCTGGATGCCGGTCAGTCGAAGGCCTACGAGATCGCTTTGCCTTTGCCGGCCAATGGACCGCAGGAATTTGAGGTCGAGGTCGCCGACCGTCGGGACGCGAAATCTGTTTTCAGCCGTCGCACATTTGGAGTGAATCTGGAATTCAAACCCATCTCACTCACACTGCGTGAGCCGGCGTATCAGAGTGCGATTTATGCCACACAGAAAGTCTCGCAAATCTCGGGTTCGCTCGGAATTGCCTTCAGTGCCAAGGAACTCGAAGGCTCCAGCGTCGAGATTTCGTTTTCGCCGGAGGATCCTGCCGCCAAGCCGCTGGCGGAAACCAAGGTCGCAAATGTTTCTGCGAATGTGGAATTCAAATTGCCAATTCCGGAACTCGCCGAGGGTCGCTATCGCCTGAAGGCAACCCTGCGCGATGCGACGGGCAAGGAAACCAGCTCGCTGGATCGCGTCATCCGCAAACTCGCTCCTGCGCCGAGTGGCGTGGAATGGCGGATTGGTGAAAATGGCATCATGCTGCGTAACGGTGAGCCGTTTTTGCCAGTGGGCTGGTTCAGCATTCCCGCTTCGGCGTTGAAGGAAAACGCCTGCAATGTGACCTGGCAATACTGGGGGCCGTGGCAGACTGTGGAGAAGCTGCGTGAGAACCTCGATAAGATCGCGGCCGCCGGCGGCTATGCGGTGATTTATCCTACGGTCAACGACCAGCGCCCCGAGCAACTCACGGTCGCACCGCTCAAGGAGAAGGAGGCGGAGTTGGTCCGCCAGCGGGTGCGGGCTCTCAAGGACCACCCGGCACTGCTTGCATGGTATCTTGCGGATGAACCCGAATACCACCGCGTGTTGCCAGAATCTGTCGAGCAACTCCGGGCTCTGATCTCCGAGGAGGATCCTTGGCACCCCACGATTGTGGTGAACAATACCTTCCAAGCCATTCGCCAGTTTGCCCAAGGCGGTGATGTCACCGCGCCGGATCCCTATCCCTTCTTTAAAAAGGGAGGCGTTTCCTCATCCATGGATCGAGTCGGCACTTTCGTCGCCGAGGCGGCTTCCTGCATTCGTCCTGGTCAGACCGCTTGGGTGGTGCCTCAGGCGCACGACACCCAGGATTTCGGCGGCAAAGGTGAGCGGGCGCCGACCTTCGCCGAATCCCGTAACATGGTCTGGCAGGCTGTGGCTGCCGGAGCGCGCGGCGTGGTCTGGTGGGACTGGAACTGGGTTGCCCCCAACACGATCGACTCGGTTCTTGGCAATGCCTACCTCGCCCGGGAGCTTAACGCGCTGAAAAGCTATGTGCTCGCGCCGGTGGAGGGTGGCGTGGAAATTACTGCACCTGAGAAGTCGATGGTGCGCGCCGCGCTGCGCACGGCCAACGGGCAAAAAGCCCTCTTTGCCACTAATGCCTCGACCAAGGCACAGGAGGTGGTCTTCAAGGTGCCCGCGCTCGCGGGTCGCGAACTCATCGTGCTCGGTGAGGACCGCACCGTGAAGGTAGGTGCCGATGGCGCATTTACCGATCGATTCGATGTCTATGGCACGCATGTCTATGTCACCGATGCCGCCTTGGCGAAATCCGAAACGCTCGCCTCGGTTCAGAAAAAAATCGACGAAGGCAATGCCGCTCTCAAACAACCCGGTAACCTCGCCTTTGAAGATTCTGGCGTGATGATCCGCTCTTCCTCGCAGGGGCTATACCAACCAACTCCCGTCTGGATGGTCGATGGTGTGCGCGATGGACGCGGCTGGAGAGCCAAGCCCTTCGAAGGCGCGGACTGGGTCGAACTCTTCTGGCCCAAGCCGCAGAAAATCGGCCGCGTGGTGATTTACAGCGATGCCATAGCCGACTGCGAAGTCCTGGTCGCCACGGGCAATGACTCAAAATCCGACTGGCGCAGCCTTGCCTCAGTGAAGGCTGCCACCACCAACCCGATCGAGCTCACCTTTGAGCCGACCGAAGTCACCAGGATCCGGATCAATATTTCCCGTCTGCGTGAGGGAATCAAAACCACCCGCATCTGGGAAATCGAAGCCTACTAAAAAACCAACCAAAGAATCCATAACATGAAAAAACCAACCACATCCTACCTCGCCCTCGCGGCGACTCTCCTCATTGCCGCCAACCCCATAGGCCAAGCCCAAGCAGCACCGGAACCCTCCGCCTATTGGACGATGGACGCCATCAATGACGGTCTCCTTCTGGATCAAAACGGCGTTCACAATGCCAAAGTTCCCGATCTGACAGGCAAGCCCGACAGAAAAACCGGCGAAATCCTGCCCGATTTCACGCCTGAAACTGGAGATGGAATCAAGGGAGGTGCCTTGTTGCTCGAATCCAAACAACAGGGATTCCTCAATGTGGCAGCACCCGGAAAATTCAACCTCGCGAATGGCTTGACCGTCTCGGCTTGGGTGAATTTAAAGAACATCAACAGTAACGCAAACATTCTCTCCTGCGCCGAGGATAGCCCAACTCCCAAAGGTGGCTGGATCTTGTTCTGCTCGTATGGCAAGGCTGTCTTCAAAGCAGTGGACAACAGCGGAGCCTTTGTCGGAGTGGCTTCTGCCGCGAACAGCGTGGCCCCCAATGCGTGGGTGCATGTCGCCGGTGTGGTCGATGGCTCCAATATCCGCCTCTACCTGAATGGCGAGGAAGTGGCCAGCAAGCCCTTCGTCGCACCCGTTAAGTTGGCTGACACGGCATTGGTCATCGGCAACCACGCCACCATTGGCGGCTGGCGGCACTCCGAATGCCCCGCCTTCGGCGGTCTCATGGACGAAGTGAAAATCTTCGAAGCCCCACTCACCGCTGCCGAAGTCAAAGCAGAGGCAGATCAAGCGCTGGCTGGAAAGTAATACCTCTCGCACAAACTCACGCGGCTTCGCGGCTGAAGCCCATTGGGAGGGCCATCCTTTGCCTTGCTCGCCCCCTGCTCGCTGCGCCCTTCGGGCCATCGGCGATGTGCTTCCTTCGCACTTCCCAGTGCTTCGGTTGGCATGGCCCAAATATCAAACACGGAAGGTGTGGAATGACAGCCAGACACCTCCCTGCCAAAACAGCCCAAGCCACGCCTGCCGCCTGCACAACCGAGACGGTCATGCTCCCCTCGGACGCCGCTTCGTGGCTGAAAAATGGGACATGCGAGGACGATGACCCCAGTGTCACGCCGTAGCCGCGAAGCGCGTAGGCGGATCCCTTCAAATGATTTTGTCACGAATCGCGCTGCCGCGCACAAACCCTTGGAGGGTCAACCTCCGGCTTGACCCAAGATTCAGACATCCTGACCTCTGGGCGGCGTGAACCGCTGTTGAGGAACCTCAATGAACCGGGTTGAAGGACTTCCTCTGGTTTGGCGATACTTCGGTATG
>JBIIUB010000121.1:0-6545 GCA_044340205.1 Terrimicrobiaceae bacterium | reverse complement strand
CTCGAGATGAGACCCGCGCTACCTGCAACCGTGCTGGCGAGGGTCAAAGAGCCTGCGGGGTCGTAATTGTTGATCGTGGGTGTGGTGCCCGCGAGCGTGATGTTGCCATTGGCGATCGAGAAATTTCCACCCACGGGGCTGTAGGTGATGGTATTGGCAAAAACCGTGCCGCTGACCGAGGCGGACCCGCTGGTCGCATTGAATGTGGCGTTGGCCGTCGTGCCGGGAGACGCCCAGGGGGTGGAGGGGACGGTGACGCCGGTCCAATTGGTGTCCGTGGTATTCCAAGTGGCACCGTCCGCGCCCGTCCAAGTGCCGTTCTGCGCAGAGGCGGTGGCGGCAAGTGCGAGCAGCGCGGCCATGGCCAGTGATCGAGCGGCAGGCAGCCAGTTGGCGCCGACACCGGAAGCAACGAACTGGGGTTTCGATTTCATGGTTGTGGGGACTTTTTGTTTGATCAGCTGAAGGAAATATTTTGGGCGATCACAAGACTCAACAGACGCTCAACAAGAAATTCCAATAAAATTTTTGCAATTTGTTTACATGGCAACCTGCCCGAGCCCCTCGCGAGAGGTTGCGGCGGCGTCTCTGTGAGCGCCGGGCAAGTTCGGCCATCGTCCTCGCATGACCCATTATTCAGCCGCCCTCCGGCTCGTAGACCTACGGGTCGGAGAGAAGCGGCGTCCACGAACCAATGCCTTTGCCACGCCAGTGTCTTTCACAGTCGAGAGGACTGTGCTCCCCTCTTTCGCGCGTCAGCGCGATTCGTAACCCAGGGTAGGGAGCGCCAGGCCCTTGGCGTCCCAAACTTCAGCTGCGAAGCAGCGTTTCGCTGGATGCAATGGCGGCTTTGCCGCGTAAATGGGTCAGCGACGGCGCGCTGACCCTTGGATACGCGGCAGCGCGATTCGTGACAAAATCATTTGAAGGGATCCGCCTACGCGCTTCGCGGCTACGGCGTGACACTGGGTTCATCGTCCTCGCATGACCCATTTTTCAGCCGCGCAGCGGCGTCCTAAGCGAGCATGACCGTCTCGGTCGTGCACGCGCAAGGCGGGGACTGGGCCCTCTTCACCCCATGGAGACGATTTTCGGTTTGCCGAATTTCTCGGGCCACGGCAGCACGGTGGGAATACTGGGATAGATGTCGAAGAAGTTGTCGGCCAGCGGTTGTTCTCCATCGAGGTCGAGGCAGACGCGCCAGGCGAAGCTGTCGCTGGTGAAGATGGCTTTGCCGCCTTTGCAGGTGACACTCACCTTGGCTTTCGGCCATTTCATTTCGCGGAAGAGTGGCAGGATGAGGCAATCGCGCGCGATCTCGCCTCCATCGTTGGCAAGGACGGCAAAGGCCACATGTGTCTTGATGCCGAGCTTGTCCCACTGCGCGGCAGGGAACTCGGCAATCACCGTGCTTGCGTTGGCAGGCAGCGTGACGGCTTTGCGCTCATCGAGCGGGTATTTTCCGCTCAATGCCATGAGGCCGAAGCGCAGAGTGGCCTTGGTTTCGTCGCCTTCGTTGATGCCGTAAACCTTCACGCTCTTTTCCTCGCGGGTCACCACGACGGTCACCGGAGCGAAGGCGCGGCGCACCGGCCAGAAGGCGGGATTGCGGCGCTGTTTCCAATCCACAATCGTCCAACTGCGCGTGCAGGGCCACATGTCGTTGAACATCCAGAACACGGCTGCCGAGCTGTCGAACATGCGGCGGCGGAAATTTTTGATGTATTCCGAGAGGCCCATGCCCTGAAGCACGCCACCCCTTCTATCTCTTGGTCGAACCCAACACCTGCGTGGCCGCATGGACCGCGATCGATGATGCCGACCCTGAGAACGGCGGCATGTATCTCGTCTCTGATACGGCCGATGAGGAAATCGCCTGCCCGGAGTTGGCCAACAAGGATGAATCCTTCACCACGCATTTTGTGCCGACGCCCAAAGGCAAAAAAGCGCTTCCGTGCAAAATGAAGGCGGGTGACACCTTGTTCTTCAATGGCAGTTCCATTCACGGATCCGGCCCCAACCGCTCCAAGGACCGCTTCCGCCGATCCTTTATCTGCCACTATGTGCCCAAATCCACGCAACGCATCAGCAAACACTATCTGCCACTGCTCTCACCTGAAGGGGAAGATGTCATGATCGAGGCCAACGACAGCGGTGGTCCGTGCGGCAATTCCTGGCAGGATGGTGCCTATTGGGAAGGCGGCACGCATTGATCACTGGAAAGGGTTGTCATAAGGGATAGAACTCGCCTTCAGGCATTGATGGTGGGTTCCTCACCTTTGACTTTTGAAACACGACATCTTTGCTCCTGGTCTTGTTTCAACGATGCGCCTGTCGAAAGGCGGTCGGGGTCTTTCCTCCGCCGAATTTTTCAAACGCCGCATAGAATGGCGCGACCGATCCGAATCCGCTTTCGAGCGCGATGTCGGTGATTTTTTGGTTTGTGGTGATCAGCAGACGCTGTGCGTGGCTGACGCGCAAGCGGACGACATAATCCCAAACTGACATCGCGGAGTGCGATTGGAAGAGTCTCATCATGTAGCGATGGTTCAGGCCAACGGCATCGGCAATTTCCCTGATGGTGACACTTTCAAGATAGTGCGTATTGATGTGACGGGTGATGGCCTCCATCCTTGCTTCACCTGTCGCGCTGCTGCCCTTCGATTGGATGCGCGGCCTGCGCGGCATTTCGAGAGCGAGGCGATGCAGGCGGGCCTGGATTTCCAGCAACAGGACTTTTCGGCGGGCCGCATTTCCACTTTCAAAGTCCGCAACCCAGCGCCGGAGTCCCGTAGATTCCTCCGCCGCAGATTCACCTAATAGAAAATCACCGGATAGCACTCGTTGGGTGAGGGGCTTGGGGATTTCCCATTGCAATATCCAAGGCAGAGGAAGGGTGATCCAGATTCCCTCGCAACCGCCGGCTGGGGAAAGAAGTTGATGGGGAATGCCACCCCAGAACAGCGCGATTTTACCGGCAGGGACCTCGACGATGCGGCCGGCTTGAAGATAGCGGAGCGGGCCGCCGTGCATCGGAATATTAATCTCCACATCAGCATGGGTGTGGGCGCGTCCCATGATAGAAAGATCCCGCATCCACCAGACACGCCATCCGATCGATGTTTCGTGAGTCGTTTGGATCGCTGACATCGAAAGTTACTATTCAAGAGAAACTCTGGCTTATGCAAGAGGCAAGATGCTGGAGCGAGAGACATGATCGCCTTAATGAAATCACCAAACAAAGTCAGCAGCGCTACTCCCGTTCTCACCATCGTCGGAGCCGGTTCACTCAACTGGGGCCGCCACATCGTGGTGGACATGATGCTCAATCCCGATCTTGCAGGAGCGGAGATCCGCCTCGTGGACCTGAACGAGCAACGCCTCGCCATGGTGCTCGAGTGGTGTGAATTCGCACGCCGTAGGCTCGGCTACGATCACAAGATTTCAGCCCACACGGATTTGAAGGAGGGCTTGCGCGGAGCCACGGCGTGCCTGACCGCGATCTCAGTCGGTGGCGACCGCCTCTGGCGCTATGACTCCACGCATCCCCAACTCGATGGCATTTTCCAAGCGGTCGGCGATACTACCGGTCCCGGCGGTGCGGTGCGCGCCTTGCGTCATGCCCCGGTGATGCGCGGCATCGCACAAACCCTCGCGGAGGTTGGCGCGCCGAACGCGCTGCTGCTTCAACTCACCAATCCCCTCAACGCCCTGACGGCGTGCATTGATCACATTCCCGGCATCCGCGTCTATGGGTTCTGCCATGGCTACCATGATACGGAGCATTTGATTGCCCGCTCGCTCGGTCTCATCCCCCTTCATGCATCTCACACATCCGAATGGCGCAAAAACATCCCAGCGATCCGTGTGGAGCTCGCGGGAAACAATCACTTTGTCTTTACCGACAAGCTACAGATCGGTGAACGGACCTACACGCAAAAAGAAATCCATGAACTCACGCCGCAGATCTTCGATGGCCCCTTCCGCGAGGCGGTGTGGTCGCGCTATGGCGTCTATGTTGGCAACAACGCGCGTCACCCGATCGAGTTCCTGCCGGGATTCAATGATCGCATGAACGACTTCGGAAGGCGCTGGGGCGTCTCGCCGGTCGCGGGCGAGATTGATCCGCTTCATGGTGAAAGACATGATGACAGCGAGGCGTTGCTCCAAGCCTCACTGAACGAGGCCCGCCAGGATTTCGGCGCTACCGAGTCCTGGAACCTTCGCCACAGCCATGAACCGATTGCGGAGATTCTCGGCGCCTTCCACACCGGCAAGCGTTTTGATGTCCATCTCAACCTCCGCAACGAGGGCGCGATCCACGGAGTGGCCGACGACCTGCATCTAGAGATGTATTGCCGCATCGAGAACGGCGAGGTCATCCGCCCGTCCGTTCGTTTTCCCGATCGCATCACCGCCGAGATTGACCGCGTAGGCCAAAGCCAACTCCTGCTCGCCCGCTGCTGCGATCGCTATGACGAGGAACTTTTGATCGAATCAATGAAACTCGATGCACTCATGCCGAAGGACGATGCGGTGATCTGCCGTCTCATGCGCGAGATGGTCGACTTCCAACGGGATCTCATTTTTCCGGCCAGTTAATCCGCATTTGCACATTTTTGCCCTCGTTCGAGATCGGATGTAGTCAAGCCGTGAGCTTCGTTCAAATGATGCGCAAACCAATCGAAACAGTCATCGCCGGTCTGGGCCGTCCATGGCAGGACATCCATTAAAAGGGGTGAGCAACTGTCTTATTAAAATGATTTTCATACTAATACCCGCAATCTTATCCTCAAGTCCCGTCCCGTTCTAAGACCGCCCCTGCCAAACGCCCTGCCTTAGAGACATCTGATGTTCATCAAATTGATGACTGCTGTTTTCCCGGAGACGACTCGTGTTCTGAAATCGATGACCGCCGTTCCCTCGGAGACAACTCGTGTTATCAAATCGATAACCGCTGTTCTCTTTCGAGTTCCTGAGTTTCCAGGTGTCCTAACAAGCGTAGCAGTGTTTTTCGCACATCGATGAGATTGCGGTGCGAGTGTCTTTCACAGTCGAGACGACTGTGCTCCCCTCTTTCGCGCGGCAGCGCGCTTCGTGACTCAGGGTAGCAACTGCCAGGCCCTTGGCGTCCCATTTTTCAGCCGCGAAGCGGCGTTTCTGCTGGATGCAATGGCGGCTTTGCCGCGTAAATGGGTCAGCGACGGCGCGCCAACCCTACCCATGCAAACGATCGTGCTGCCGCGCAGCGTTTAAAGCTCCGCTGCAAAGGATTCGAGGTCGGCGCTGGTAATGGCGGTGCGATGCAGGCGCGTGAGTTTTTTGGAGTCGCTGATCGACTCGATTTCCTCACGCAGGCCCTCTGGAACCCGCTCAAAGCGGATTTCCAGCGCTTCGAGGATGTCTTGTTGCTTGGAGAAGATCAGTCCTTCTTGGCGACCTTTGAGGACACCTTCCCGATGGCCTTCCTGGCGACCTTCTTGGCGGAATTGTTCGGCGAGTGACATGGCGTTTTTACTGATTTGCGGGTTGCGTAGTGTTTCTAATCTTCTGCGAAAGGTGGGCTTGTCAAGGTCTCGGTCCAGAATATAGCGCATGAGCATCTCAAAGGAGGCCGATGGCAACTGGATCAGCAACGATTCATCCCACACAGTGTCGTCCAAAAGCGCCTGCAGTTTTTCAGCTTTCAAGGCGCGCAGCGTGAGGATGCCCATCGGCGTGCCGAGGATTTTCTCGAAGGGCATGCGGAACAACTCCACGAGCTGGAATTCAAAATCTGGGATGTGTTTTTTGATGTCCCCTGCTCCTTCGGGAATGTCGATGAGGTCGGCGAAGCGGGCGGAACTTTTCCACGGTTTGTTGTCCTGTGCGAGAAGGAGTGGGAGGATGGGCGGGAGCTTCGTGGCGCCGGGATTGGTGCGGAGGTAATCGTTCCAAATGCGGACCATGTAGGTGAGCAGGCGCAGGCCGATGAACGAGTCTTCTTGATTCTGATGCTCAAAAAGAATGTAGAGGAAGGCGGGGTGGCCATCGATTTTCGCGGTAAAGAGGAGGTCGCTTGAGCTCGCGGCAAATTCCGGGTCGATGAAGCTGCCGCTCACAAGGGTCAAGGAGGTCCAGTCGATGCGACGGGCAAGCTTGCGCGGAAGGTGGCCCTCCAGAAAGGCCCGGGCGTTGTCGGGGTCTGAAAAGGTGGATTTGACGAGCTTGTCGTGAGGTTGGTGAAGAGGATTCTCAGACCGAGACATGGGGCAGATCATTGGAAACGGCCGAAATGGCGTCAACGGGAGGATTGTGACGATTTTGGCAATTTGGAGCACAGAGGTTCGACAGAATGATGGATGACAGAATCATTTTTGGCTCCGATTCGGCAGTCATAGACAGCCGCTACAGAACCCGCGAGGAAGCGAGTTTGAAACTTCAGACATCCTGACCTCTGGGCGGCGTGAACCGCTGTTGAGGAACCTCAATGAACCGGGTTGAAGGACTTCCTCTGGTTTGGCGATACTTCGGTATGCCGCAAATCCAGCTCCCGATTTTTCCCG
>JBIIUB010000039.1:0-23717 GCA_044340205.1 Terrimicrobiaceae bacterium | reverse complement strand
CAAACGCGGAGAGTCGGCCGAGGAAATCGCAGACTTCGTTGAAGTCCTCTTGGAGCGCGCTGTAAAGCTGCCGTTTTCGGGTGCAGGCTGCATCGATGTCTGCGGCACCGGCGGAGACCGCGCGGGCTTTTTCAACATCTCGACCGCCTCCATGTTCGTGGTCGCCGGAGCCGGAGCCAAAGTCATCAAACACGGAAACCGGGGCATCACCTCGAAATCCGGTGGAGCCGATGTCCTCGAAGCCCTCGGCGTGAAAATCGACCTACCCCCGGAGGCCCTAGCCACAGCCTTGGAAGCGGCCGGTTGCTGCTTCCTTTTCGCACCCGCATGCCATCCCGCATTCCGCGCGGTTGTGCCGGTCAGGAAACTTCTCGCTCAACGCGGCAGTGCCAGCATTTTCAACATCATCGGCCCCCTGCTGAATCCCGCCAGACCCGAATTCCAGCTCGCGGGAGTCTTTAATCCCGATCTCATCAAAACCTACGCCGGAGTTTTTCAAAAACTGCGCCGCACATGCGCCTGGGCCGCCCATGGAACAGGGCCGAACGCCCTCCAAATCGACGAAGTTTCGCCCCTCGGTAAAACTCAGGTCATGGCCCTCGACAAAGGTTCGCTCAGCGAGTTTGAAATCCATCCGCAAGATGTAGGAATCACCGCAATGCCACCCGAAGCCCTCCTCGGAGGCGATGCCGCCGAAAACGCAAAAATCCTGCTCTCGATTTTCGATGGCTCGGACTGCGGCCCACGCCGCCAAGCCGTCCAAATCAACGCCGCCGCCGCCTTGGTCGTCGCCGGCGCCGCAGCGAATCTCCAAGACGCATGGATTTTGGCAGAAGCCTCCCTCAACGAAGGCCGTGCCATGGCATCGCTCCAAGCTCTGCAAAAAGCCTCAACGCTTTAGAAGTCCCCACCGCATGCGGGCGGGTTGACAAATGGACGAATCAGAATTATCCGTCCATTATGTCCAAGCAGCTAGCCCTCGACCCAAGCTTCGATAAACAATCTGTTTTTCAATTGCTTGCCCGATTCAACCTCTCCGCAGGCGATCTTGCTGATGTTTTTGCATCCTATCTCACGATTCATCCACCTAAGGAAAACGACCTCGACTCCCTCCGTGGCGCCTTAAAAAAACGAGGCACGAACAGTCAAATCGAAGTTCTAAAAACAACCGGACGCTTGCTGACATCCGACGAAATCAAAGCACGCCTTGGCTTGGCCTCTCGTCAGACCATCCACAATCTCAAGCTCAAGGGAAAGATACTCGCCATCTCGTTTGAAAATCGCAGGGGCGATTACTTCCCCGAGTTTCAACTCGATGGAGCAAGCATTCGCGAGTGGATTCCCGAACTCCTCAAACAAATTCCAGATGCCTGGTCGGCCCTGGCCTTCTTGACAGCCCGCCGCCAAGAGCTTGGAGGAGTCTCGTTTCTGATGCACATCCTACAAGACCCCTCAAAGATACCGGAAATGCTCGCCGCAGCGGATGCTTATGTCAGTTGAAGACCTCGGTAGACCAAATCCTCCCGGTCAGTTCGACATCCGCAAGATTCGTTGGGAACAAGCGATTCCCGTAGATTGGTGGCGCAACCATCCAAAGGCATCCCCTCTCCCTCTCGCCTTCACTCAAACTACCGGGCGATTCAGCGGACCCAAACTGACTTTTGGTGTCCTGTATCTGGGCGCAAATCCAGTGACCTGTTTTTGGGAAAGTGGTCTTGGCCGCGACCTCAACGCCCGAATGCCTGATGATTTGGCCATCAGCGAGTCCGACCTGAAATCCCGTTTCCAATACCGGGTAAAAATCGAACCCCAAAGCCTTCGAATCTTCAACGCGAGCGACTCAGCGGCTCGCAGATCGATCGGCGCAAAAACGGCAGCTTGTTTCTCCGCAGACCACGCCGTCTCCCGGATGTGGGCAAAAGCTCTCCACGATGCCGGAGCTGATGGCATTCTCTACGAATCCACCCGCCACAGCCCAGGGCTCTGTCTGGCCCTGTTTCAGACGAATGCCTCAAAGGTCAGCTTGTCAAAAGCCCACAAGATTTGCTCCGCATACGATGATGTCCATTTGCTGGCATCGTTGTTTGCCGAGGGCGTGTCGATTATTGGCCGGTAGTGATTATTGCTCGCGGATGAGCATTGGAGCACTGCTTCTTACCACCACTGAAGGATCTTGGGGACCGCATCCGAATTGCCGCACGAGTCGGGCCCCGGCGGCGTCTCATCCGTGAGGTAGCACATGGCGTAGTTTGCGTGAGCGCCGTGATTGTCCTTCGATTCGGCAGTCATAGACAGCCGCTACAGAAGCCGCGCGGCAGCACGCTTCGCAACTTGGGAGGGTTCATCCTCCGGCATGACCCAAACTTCAGCCGCAAAGCGGCGTCACTGCGGAAAGACAGGCACCGCCACAGAGCCTATTCTGACAATTCTGTTCATTCTGTCTAAAAATTCAGCTCGCCGAGGAGTGGCGCACAACTCGATAGAGCGGAATCGCCACCAGCATTCCGAGAACAGGGGCCACCAAGTAAATCCAGAGGTGCTCGAGATGACCGGAGACAATGGCCGGAGCGAGTGAGCGGGCGGGGTTCATGGAGGCTCCGCAGATGGGGCCTGCGAAGAGCGCTTCGAGGGCGATGACGGCTCCGACGACAATCCCGGCGGTGATTCCTTTTTCTTTGGCCCCGTGGGAGACATTCAGGATGACGAACATCAGGATCGCTGACAAAATAAACTCAAGCACAAAGGATTGCATGGGCGAGCCGATTGGCAATGTGGCGCCCAGGGTGGCATTTTGAGGAAATAAAAAGTGGAGCGTCAGGCTGGCCAGCAAGGCGCCGGACACCTGGGCGGCGATGTAGAGGAGGACGCTGGCAAAGGGGAACAAACCTGCAGCGGCGAAGGCCAGTGTCACAGCGGGGTTCATGTGCGCCCCGGAGACATCGCCGACAGTGTAGATCATGGCCAACACGATCAGGCCAAAAGTGAGCGCCACGCCGAGATGGGTAATCGCCCCGCCGGATTCGGCGTTAATGACGATCGCTCCGGTTCCTGCGAAAATGAGAGCGAAAGTCCCTAGGAATTCCGCCAGAAACTTGCGGAATGTGTCGAACTGGCGGGAACTCATTTCGCGAGGTCTTGACCCTGACGGAGGCCTGCGGCGTAGGCTTCGAAGACGAGACGGATTTGATCCCGCACACGGCGGAACTCGCCAAGAACCTCTTCCTCGGCCCCCACAGCATGGGCGGGATCACTGAAGCCCCAGTGGTAGCGCCTAACCTGGCCGGGAAACATCGGGCAAACTTGATCGGCGTTGCCGCATACAGTGATGACCGTATCAACCGGGCGGCTCAAAAATTCCTCGAGATGCTTCGAATGGTGCGCGCTAATGTCTATCCCGATTTCTTTCAGCACTTCAATCGACTTGGGATGCACATATCCAGCAGGTTTTGAACCCGCGCTGGCGACTTCGATAAGATCGCCCGCAGCAGCCCGCAGGATGCCTTCGGCGATGTGACTGCGGCAGGAATTCCCCGTGCAGAGGATGAGAACAAGAGGTTTGGTGGTCATGTTTTAAAAAATCAGCAGCAACCGGAACCGGAACAGCAGCCTTCGGATTCCTGCGCAGGAGCAAGACAGATATCCTTCGCGAGGCAGTCCGTGTGTTTCGTGGAAAGAAAAACAACAACAGACTCCGTATCGACAGAGAGAGACTCCACAGGGAACTGCGAAATGAGCCCGTCTTCGTATTCGAGTTCCACATCAAGGTCGTCCCCCTGAAAGAGCGGAGCGGCCCGGTCAATGATATCCGCCAGTTTTCCAGCCGGGAGACGGTGGTCCGTGTCGTCGGCCACCCAGGCTTGCAGGCAGAGAAACGAGGTTTTGCGGAAGGTGGCTCCACAATCAAAGAAGGTCTTGTCCACTCGCCCTACCTCGGTGATGTGGGCGTGTGCAGGAACAATCCCGCCATCCGGCAGAACAAATCTGAGGTTGAGTGTGGAATTTTGTTTGAGAGAAGCAACGAAGGCGCTGGATTTCATAAGATTTTATTTGGTATTTTTGCCAAGGATAGGGATTGTCTAACAAGCCTCACAGCGTTGCTGCAGGCTTTGATTCAGTTTGATGAGGTCGATGCAGCGGAAGAACTCCAAAAAGCACGGACAGGCGATCTGGTAAAAGACACTCACCCCGCGCTTTTCACACTGCAGCAACCCCGCCTTTCGCATGAGAGCAAGATGCTTTGAAAGAGTTGTGACATCGCATCCCGCAAGAAGAGTGAGGTCGTTCACGCATTTTTCCCCCTGTGTGAGCACTTCCATTACAAGAAGGCGTGTGGGGTGGGCCATCGCCTTGACGATAGTGGACCTATCATGTGCGGAGCGTCTGGCTGTTTCCAAATCCATCATTTATTTGGCAAAAATGCCAAATTTGATGTGGGGCGTCAATGGCATTTTTGTTTATCGCAAAAAAGCCGTGCAAACCTTGAACCGCTTGTGAGAATTCGCGGCAGATTATGAAATTACTTCCCGTCATCATTTCCTGCGTGGCCATGACCGTTCTTTTGAATTCCTGCGCGACTTCGCCGCAGTCTCTGGCACCCGCAGGCATCGCCGCACAGATGTCGAAACAAGGTGTCCCGGCATCGACTCAGAAGCGTGTTCAGGCAGGACGCGTGCTGGATTTTGACGACATCATGAGTCTGGCAAAAGCTGGGGTTTCCGACAAAGCCATCGTGGCCTATCTGAAGAGCACAAAGGCGCCCTACAAATTCACCACCGCCCAACTCGAACAACTCTCCAATGCCGGCGTGGGTTCGACTCTTGTGAACTACCTTGGACAATCGGTCGGCTACTACGAGGCCTCGAAGCGCAATCAACTCGGTGGAAGCAAATGGGACCGCCATCCGTATTTCAACGACCCTTTCTTCTGGGGCGCGGCTCCCTTTGATTACGGCTTCCCCGGCGAATGGGCTGATCCCGGCATGGTCTTCGACACCCTGTGATTTGCGGATTCCGGCAAGGCGTGCCTATTTAAGCTCTCATGGAAGCCGTCCAATACCGCATCGGTAATGAAAAACTCATCCGCGTTCTGGATGCCGCAAGCAATCGTTTGCGATCGCTCCTGACAAAGCAGGGCCGTCCTCAAGGGGCGCTCCGCGTGGCTGTGATTGGCGGCGGATGCTCGGGTCTCCAATACAAGATGGATCTGGTGGATGGCCCAGCGAACCGGGACATCATGGTCGAATCGAATCAGGTGCGCGTGGTCGTGGATCCCAAGAGCGCACTCTTTGTGAGCGGGTCGGAACTGGATTTCAGCGATGACCTGCAGAAAGGCGGATTCAAAGTGACGAATCCCAATGCCGTGGCCCATTGCTCCTGCGGCGAGAGTTTTTCAGCGTGAGCGACCACTTCGCCGAACTCGGCCTGCCTCGAACAGCATGGATCGACTCCGAGGAGGTGAAATCCCGTCATCACCAACTCATGGCTTCGAGCCACCCCGACAAATCTCAGGGCGATGGAGACCGCGCCACACGATTGAACGAGGCGCGCCGCATTCTGGAAAAACCGGCGACAAGACTGCGCCATCTTTTGGAACTCGGGTTCCCGGGATTTCAATCGAATGAAAAACCACAACCCGACTGGGACTTGTTTTCAAGAACCGGCGAGGCGGCCAGACTCGCCGCGCAGGTTGCATCCACCCAAGCCTCGGCCACCAGTCCCCTCGCCCGGGCCGTCGCAAACAAACAAGCCGCCGATGTGCGCCGGAAATTGACGGCTTTAAATGAGGAACTCGCACAGCACGCCCAAGCCCTGGAACAAAAAACCAAATCGCTCGACTCCGCTGACGCGCAAGCCCTGTCCAATCTGGCCGAGGAGTGGACTTTTTTGAACCGCTGGCAATCCGCGATCCACGAAGCCGCCGCAACACTCCCATGAACCCGGCGAGGGTTTTCGGGCATATCTGAGCGCAGGCTTTTTCTTCCCCGTTCGAGCGTGTCTGGCTAGGATTCGAAACGAATGATCAAGGTCGAAAAACTCACAAAGCGCTTCGGCGGATTTACCGCTGTGGACGGCATCGATTTTGAGGTGCAGAAAGGCGAAATCGTGGGATTTCTGGGACCCAATGGCGCCGGCAAAAGCACGACGATGCGCATGCTTTCTGGCTTCCTGCCTCCTACTTCCGGGAAGGCCGAGGTTGCTGGATTCGATGTTTTTTCCGACTCACTCCGCGCCAGGGAGCACATCGGCTACATGCCGGAAAATGTCCCGCTTTACCTGGATATGCGCGTGCATGAGTTCCTTCGCTACCGGGCTGCCCTGAAAGGCGTCCCCGGTCGGCGCCTCAAGGAACGCGTTGGCGATGTTTTGGAGCTTTGCGGGCTGAAGGATGTGGAGAAGAAACTGATCGGGAACCTATCCAAAGGCTACAGACAACGCGTCGGTCTGGCGGATGCCATGAGCCATGAACCCGACCTGCTGATCCTTGACGAGCCAACAATTGGATTGGATCCGAATCAAATCCGGCTCGTTCGCGACCTGATCCGCAACTTGCGTCGCCACCATACGATTCTCCTCTCGACCCATATTTTGCCCGAGGTGGAGATGCTCTGCTCGCGAGTCATCATCATCAACAAAGGCCGCATCGAGGCGCTCGACACGCCTCAAAACCTCCGCGCCCACCTCGGTCAGGCCGGGCACATTCTTTTCGATGCCATCGTTCCCGATGCCCAAGCGGCGGCATCCACGCTGCGCGGGCTCGAATCCGTTCAAAGCGTGTCGCACCGTGCGGATGGCGAGTGGACTGTTTTCACGATTTATCCCCAACCGGGCCATGACCCGAGGGAGTCTCTTTACAAGCAGGCGGTGGAGAATAAATGGAGGGTCCGAGAGATCAGTCGTCCACCGGTTTCATTGGAACAGGTTTTTGCCGAAGTCACAGGAGGAGAGGAAAACTGATGCCATGAGGAAGTTTTTAATTCTATTCGGCCGCGAAGTTTCGAGTGCCTTTCACCAGCCTCTGGCCTATGTGGTGCTGTTTTTTTTCCTGATCGTGACAGGCTTCAATTTTCAAGCCGGAGTCACACTGCTGAACACGGGCGGGGGCACCGTCACGATGGTTCAGGCCTTTTTCAACACCGTGTATTTCTGGTTTCCCTTCGTATTGGTTTTTCCACTCATCACCATGCGGGTCTTTGCGGAGGAGGCAAAAATGGGAACCATCGAAACGCTGATGACCGCTCCCGTGCGCGATTTTCAAGTCGTGTTGGCCAAATACGCCGGATGTTTGTTTTTCTACATCATCCTTTGGGCGCCCAGCTTGATTTACTTTCTGGTCTTTCAGGAGATCACTGGCGTGAAGGCCGCTGAAGCCGTTGGAAGCTATGTGGGAGCCTATGCCATGCTTCTTTTGATGGGCCTGCTTTTCACCGCGATCGGTTGCCTGGCCTCGGCACTCACGGACAACCAGATCGTCGCAGCGGTCATCTCCTTCGCGGCAATTCTGGGGTTCTTTTTTCTGGGACTTCTTTCCTTTCTGCTGCCTTCGACGGGCACATTCCTGCGGGAGTTGACCTACTACCTTTCGCCTGTTGAGCACATGATGGATTTTTCGCAGGGACTTTTCGACACGCGACCGGTGGTCTTTTACCTCAGTTCCACCCTTCTGCTCCTCTTCGCGACATACCACATCTTTCAATACCGCCGTTGGAAATCATGAAACCGCCGCGCACTGGAATTAAAATCAGTATCGGCCTGCAAGTTCTGGCCGTGCTGGTCATTTACGCACTGGTCAACTACCTCGGCTTTTTGCACTACGAGCGGCGCGACTTTTCGCGGTCGCAAAAGTTCTCTCTCGCCGGCCAGACCCGTGCGGTCCTGAAGGAATTCAAAAAACCTTTGGAGATCATCATCGTTTCCTCACCCACCTTTCTTTCGCCAGTGAGTCAAATTTTCGGAGACCTCCGGAGCCTCATGAACGAGGTGCTCTTCAACAAGCGAACCGGCCTGCGTGTGGAATATGTGGACCCCACGCGGAATCTTTCCCGCATCCAGGATTTGCAGGCGAAATACAAGCTCACAAGCTTGGACAACCTGATCATTCTCGACTACGAAGGCCGCCACCGTCTCTTGAACATCGCAGAGATGGGAGACTTCGACCTCACTCCCCTCGCCCAAGGCGGGCAACCGGTCCTTCTCGCCTTCAGGGGCGAGCAAGTGCTGACAAGCGCTCTTGTGGCCTTGCTGAAGCCTGAGTCCGAGGTTGTTTATTTTCTGACTGGTCATGGCGAACCGAACCCCGCGACAGACCTCTCGAACCTCTCCGAGGCCATCAGCCAGCAGAACGCCGTCGTCAAATCCCTCTCCCTATCATCCACCGACACCATCCCCACCGATGCCTCCGCGCTGGTTCTCGTGGCACCGAAATCGGACCTCGATGAGCGGGAAATGGCGGTCATCAGCGCTTGGCAGCGGAATGGTGGAAAAATGCTCGTCCTTGTCGACCCGAACAGCTCCACTCCCCGCCTGCATTCACTCCTCGCAAATTCAGGCATCAGCCCACGCGACGACCGTGTGCTGAGATTGATCCAACTTCCCATGGCCACCGGAATCCTTCGCGATGTGACAGCCCATGTTTTGCCAAATGCCGAAGTAACCCGCCGCCTTGAAGGAATGAATATACTGTTCCCCGGAGCCACCCAATCCCTCGCCTTCGACCAGGCTCTCGCCCAGAAGGAAAAAATCCGCATCCGGCCCCTTGTGGAGGCCGCCGAGGAGTTCTGGGGCGAGACTGCCTACCTTCCGAACCAACCCGGCGGAGTGGCCTACCAGGACGGCGTTGATAATGGTCAACCACTCATCATTGGCGCCTCTGCGGACCGTGACGCAGTGGAAAACGACCTCGTCGGCATTCAAAGCTCGCGCCTCATCGTCATAGGCTCATCGCAATTCGCCTTCAATGCCGGCCTCAGCCGTTCAGGTCTCGACCTCCTCGTTGGCTGCGTGAACTCGCTCATCGACCGGGGCAGCGTGAGCGGCATCACTCCTAAAAACGCGACCCGTTTTTCACTTCAGCTCACCGACATTCAAATGTCGCGCCTCGCCCTGCTGGTCGTTGTCGGCATACCTCTATTGGCTTCAATTCTTGGGCTACTCGTCTGGTTGAGACGCCGCGCATGAACCGCATTGCCACCATCCTTCTCGTGCTGGCAGCCACTGGCCTTTCGGTCTTTGTGGGCACAACACACCGCTGGCGCTTTTCCACCGAGCGCGTCATTCAACCTGGCAGTGCATTGTTTGACTTCGATCCGGATGACATCACCGGCATCAGCATCAAAAACGGGGACCAATCATTCCGCATCCAGCGCTCGGACGATGGATGGCATCTCACGAAAGGTTTGGAAGATTCTGCATCCCCCGAAGCCGTCGCTGCACTGATCCAAACGGCGCTGGAAACACCAGTCCTCGACAGAATAGATGCCTCGGAAATCCGCGATGACAAAAACCTATCCGGCTATGGGGTGCTCAAAAGCAGCCTGCAAATCGACTTCAAAGGCGACAGGCCACCTTCATTGCTCATCGGAAAAACCAGTCCAGACGGCACGCGGCAATATGTCTCCTTTGAAAATTCCAAGACTGTTTACCTGATCCCGAAAGACATCGTTCGCCTCCTCACTTCGCCGATCGAAAACTACCGCGACCGCCGCATCCTGCCGCTCGACCCTGCGCAGATCGAACGCATTGTGTTTCGCCGGGGGAACTCCACACTGGAACTGCAGCGCGATGGCGATGGATGGAAAATCCTCCGTCCCTTGAACGCCCCCGCCGATGCGACCGCAGTGGATGATCTCCTCTCAAAAATTCACGCCTTGCGGCTTGAGAACTTCCAACTGGAAAACAAGCCCTCATCGTCAGGGGATTCGCGCCTCGACCCCTCTGCAGAAGTCCAATTTTCCACCAACTCCGGAACCTCTCCCCATGTGATTCAAGTCGCAAACCCCACGGCCGATTCGCCCGCCACCGTGCGCTTGGAAGGCCGGAAAATGAGCGGCGCTATTCCCACCGAGGCCACATCGCTTTTCTCTCCAGATATCGAAACCCTCCGCGACTCGGCGTTGCTCCGCATCAATTTGGACTTGGTCGATGTTATACGCGTCGATCGCAATGGTGCACAGCGAGACATCACCCGCACGCGCGATGGATGGTCCGAAGAATCTGAAAATGTCCAAAACATTACAAAGACTCTCGCCCTCGCCAAAGTAACCGAGCGCCTTCCAGCAACACCCACAGAGCTTCAGAGGACAGGCCTTGAGAAACCTCAATTAGGCATCAACTTCCTCTCGGTATTGTCCGAAAACACACCGGAAGCCACGGCTGGCGAACATGTCGTCGCGGGCTTCAAAGTTGGCGCACCGCTTCCTGATGGAAGGCTGCCCGTTCTGGTCGATGGGACGCCGGAGATCCGACTCGTGCCTGCGGACCTCCTGAATTCGCTGCCCTAAGGAGCTACTGGGATTCCTTGAGCGTTTTGTAGTCGGTGTAGCCAGCGGCGCCAGGCGAGTAAAATGTCGCGGCGTCGGGCTCATTCAGTTCGGCGCCAACACGAATGCGCCCGGGGAGATCCGGGTTCGCCAAGAAACTTCTCCCAAAGGCGACTGCGTCGATTTTTCGCGAGGAAATGGCATCGGAGGCATCCGCTGCGGTGTAGCCCATGTTCGAGACAAGGACGCCGGAGAAGTTTTCGCGAACGGGCGTGAGCACATCGGCGTGCTGCTCACCGAGCAGGTCGGCACGCATGACATGGAGGTAGGCCAAATGAAAACCATCAAGACGCTTGGCCAACCATGTTGACAAGGCAACAGGATCGCTGTCGGACATGCTATTGAAACTGTTTAGCGGAGAGATACGAACGCCCACACGATTGGAATCCCAGACGGATGAAACGGCTTCGAGGATCTCCAGCAAAAACCGGGCGCGGTTTTCTATGGAGCCGCCATAAGGACCAGTGCGTTTGTTGGCGCCGTCGCGCAGAAACTCGTCGATCAGGTAGCCATTGGCGGCATGAATTTCAACACCATCAAAACCGGCGAGCTTCGCATTTTCAGCGGCCTTTTTAAAACCGGCAACTATTGCGGGTATCTCATCATCGCGGAGTTCGCGCGGAATGTCGTAGGGCTTTTTTCCATCCGGCGTGTGCACTTCGTCGTTCGTGATCGCCAGTGCACTCGGTGCCACTGGCTGAGCGCCTCCATTGAAGAACGAGGGACAGGCCCGACCTCCGTGCCAGAGCTGGAGAAAGATTTTCCCGCCCTTGGCGTGGACGGCATCAGTCACTTTACGCCAACCGGCAATCTGGGCTTCCGAGTAAATCCCGGGCTCGGCATAAAAGGCCGAATTCCCCTCCATCACCATCGTGGCCTCGGCAATGATCAGGCCCGCAGAAGCCCTCTGGGCATAGTATTCCGCCATGAGCTCAGAAGGCACATGGCCAGCTTCGGCACGGCAACGCGTGAGTGGCGCCATGAAGATGCGGTTGGGGACTTCGAAAGCGCCGAGTTGAAGGGGTTGGAAGAGTGCGGTGTTTGACATCGGATTAGTTTTTGCTGGTGATAAAATGCAGAAAGTGACGGCGTGCGGCCGCGACTTGGATCAGGGCCAACACCGATACAAGAAGGACGGGCGGTTGAAGCAATGCTGCAGGACCAAAGAAAAAGAAATTGAAGGCGGCGATATTCACAATAATCGGGCCTAAAATCAGCAATCCGAGGTGACGCGTTCTGGGAATGGCCACAAGAAGTCCGCCGAGAATTTCCAGAACTTTGACAAATGCCAAGAAGCCACTGAGGAACATTCCGCCCATAAACATAGCGGCCGGCGAGCCCTCGGGCGGCTGTGGTATAGCGATGAACTTCAGAAAGAAATTCATCCCGAATACGATAAAAACGAAGCCCAAAAGGCAGGCAGTGAAGTTGTAGATGTGTTTCATGGATTTGGTTAGTGTTTAGTGGAGATCAAAAAGAAGGGCATTGGTCCTCGAGTTGGCAGTCAGAGTCAAGGTGCCGGATACCTCCGTGGCTGCAGCATCACCCGTTTCCAGAGTGGTTCCATTTAATACAAGCGAACCTTCGGCAATGTGAAGCCAAATGCCGCGCCCCTCGCGGACTTCGTGTTGAATCGATTGCCCTGGCTCGAGGAGGATGCGGTAAATTTCAGCATCCTGCTGAATGCCTGCGGAGCCATCACGGCCATCGGGGGAAATGACCAAGACCTTGGGATCGTCGGCGTGCCAGGGCGAGGGATGCCACTCGGTATAGGAGGGCTTGAGACCATTCTCGCGGGGTTGAATCCAGATTTGCAGAAAGTGTGTGGACTCAGTCGCGGATGGATTGAACTCGCTATGCCGCACGCCTGTTCCGGCGCTCATGAGTTGAATTTGCCCAGGAGTAAGGATGCGCTCATTTCCAAGGCTGTCGCGATGCGCCAACGCACCTTCCAAAACATAGCTGAAAATTTCCATGTCGCGGTGAGGATGCTCGGGGAAACCTCGACCGGCAGCGACAATGTCGTCATTGATCACCCTAAGGCTTCGGAAGCCCATGTGTGAGGGATCGTAGTAATCCGCGAAACTAAAAGTATGGCGACTTCGAAGCCAACCATGATCGGCGAGACCTCGTTCCGAAGAACGCCGCACAGTGATTTCGGATGCTGCGACATGTCTTTCCATGTGCTCAGACTACGGAAATGCAGATTCAGAGGAAACACTTGTTTCCACAAGTTTTCTCAGCCGAATCAGAGCGCACAGGGATGAGGTCGACTGGCCCATTGGGCTTTATTCTATTTCTGGAGTGTCTCGGGCGGCATGCCATACACGAATGACCTCGATCAACGTCCCCGATGAGGTATCCCTGCTTGCTTATGGCGCATTTCCTGCGCAAGCAGGAAATGTGACAGAAGTGCCGAAGGCACAGGTATTAGCTCCATCGGTCTGTTCGCAATATTTTGGTCGTAGTCGTTCATGGCCACGGTCGCAAGTTATCCGACTTCCACCAGTCTGTTATTGTCCCGACCCTGGTAGAATCGGGCGACAGTGTGCCTAGGATATCGACGATTTGATCGTCGTTATTGGATACTTCTGGTCGGACTCTCTTTACCGCCTCGATCAAGAAGAACCGCTGCATAAGCAAAAGCGCTCGAAGTCTATGTTCTTTCGGTATGTGTTGTAATCTCGCACCCGATCGCTAGCCGGTTGTCCACCACAGCCTTGTTCGCTTTTGTTGGCGTTAAAGTATCTTTTATGTCAGACGATTTGAAGCAAGTTTGATCCACCTAATAACTTTGAGCTAGTTTGAGGCCATTTTCCTCGTTGCGAGGATTTGGAAGCTTTCATGCTGGGATGAAAAAAGAGAAGTGCTATACCGAGGAGAAAACCCACGAGGACTATCAGAAGGGCAAGCATGTCATAACTTTCTGGGCTGCTGTCGCAAAATTGGAACGTGGTGTTGATAATGCCGTGAAGAAGCGCACCCCAAAGACAGCTGCCGGTAACAACTCGGAGCACGCCGAAGAGCAGTCCGATCTGCGTGGCCAGAATCACGGAGCCGATGACCGTGCTGAGAGGAGCGCCGGTGGTTAGGTTGAACAGGTGGAGTAGTCCAAAAATGAGTGCCGTCAGCATCACGGTAAACTTTGGTGCGGCAGTTCCTCTGCCCATGAACGCGAAGCCGCGCAGGAATAACTCCTCGTTCACCCCGGAGGCGAAGGCTCCCACGGCAAGGCTTGTCAAAGAAAGCAGGCTGAGGTCTCCTCCAGGCATCTGGAAAAATGCTAGATTGATAGCTGGATACGCAAAGATAAAGAGAATTATCCACGTGCTCTTGAGGCGGAACGGCACTTCACGACGAAACCACGGCACACACATGATCGTTGCAACGAGTAGGAGAGCGATCATGAGTTCCGAAAGGTTGCCGCTTTTGGGCCAAAAGTGAGACTCGATCACCTTTCCCAGCCATGAATCATTAAAGGCTGTCGTCGCGACAAAAAGAACCGTGGACACTAGCACAATGCGCAGTTGGCGAAGATAGCAAGTTGAAGTCTTCATAAATAAAGGGGCGGATTCAGATTTCAAGCGAACTTGGACTCATCATTGAGACGGTATATGATTCGACAGGGGGAGACGATTACCTCGTGCAAATCCTGCTTATTGAATTCCGGAACGACTCGTCCCATGCGCGGATGCTCCTGAAGCATCTCAACCCTGGCCACAATTCGGTAGCCAAAATGTTCAGCCCGCTGCGGACTGTCTTTCGAAATATATTTTACAAGGCTGCGTAGATCTCGTTGTGATGTCCGGGACCAAATTATTCGGTAAGCCATGCCGCCAATTGCTTTTTGATTTCTTCGTGCGGAACGGTGTCGCCGCGGTCGATGTCATTAATACCTTTCTGAATCGCTGACAAAAACTCCACGCGATCAGCGATTTGATCGATTGAAGCATCATCGGGAAGCTCCTGAATCGCGTCTAAAACAAGCTCTTTTTGGCTCATGGATTCGAATCTACCACAGACATGTCAGCGCAGCAATATTTCTGTTGCCCAACGCGGTGAGCTATTACTGCGTGCAAGGCATTCCTGTGAATCTTTTTAAACCTGTCATCCTGTTAATAATCCGTTTTCGGGCTAAAAAATCAGAAGAAGCAATGGCCCAACTTCCCAGTGACCTATCCTGCTCACTTTCGGCATTCCTCCTGCCCGCGAAGCGGAATTAGTAAGCATGCCAGAAGTAGCGAATGCATAATGATTAGGTCCATGCGCTCGTATTATTTTGCGTAATGAAACCTGAGTTGTGCTATCTCAAGGTTCTTTTCATCAATTCGGTAAACCATACGATGCTCATCCGTGATACGGCGAGACCAGTCATAATGGCTCCGCACAGTGTCCTTGATCAGTTCGTTGATTCTTCTGATCATTTTTTTATCCGTTTGCAACCAGTGCTGGTAATCTTCCCAAGCTTGGGGAGAAAAAACAAGATTCATGCCTCCGCGAGGTCTTTAACATTCTTTTTCAGGGTCTTTCCAGAGTTAAGACTCTCAATCGAAGAAATTAAGCGCTTTGCGTTGGCAGGTGTCCGAAGTAGATAAGCAGTCTCCTGAAGTGATTCATAGTCATCAAGCGAGAGCATGACTACAGCCTGATCACGATTGCGCGTAATGATAACAGGGTCATGGTCAACGCAAACTCTGTCCATTGTGGAGGCGAGATTTTCTCTCGCTGCGGTGTATGTCATTGCAGTCATATGGACAGTATCATGAACAGTCACAAGAACCGTGTCAAGGACGATATTTTTCTGGCGAATGCCCGCAATCACTTGTTCCACTTGCTCCTGGCGCCAAAGTCTGCCCGGCAGGAGATATGCCATAAGCAACTAATAAAAAGGAATTAGATTAATCTGCCTGTTCGGCGTATTCTTCTTTGATTCGCTCACTCAGCCACACTTTGATGATCGATTGTCGCGTGACTCCAATGAGGTTGGCTTGACGATCCAACTTTTGGATCATCCAAATAGGCAAATCAACATTAACTCGCTTTTGGTCCAGGTTGGGCCGACGAAGGGTAGTCATGTCGAGGTAGGGAAGAATGTCTTCCTTGCCTTCATCAAAGATTTTATCCAGTTCTTCTGCTTTCATAATATATTTCTTCCTCCTGATTTCTGGCCCGCCGCACGGAAATCAATCGAATCTTTTCAGAGCGCTCCGTAAAAAATGCGGTCCAAATCTTCCCACGGTGAACCGCGATCAATGCAGACCGTGGTTCTGAGTCGCTCCGGGCATCCACAATCGCAGCATATTGGTCCTTCCATAGATTCTGTGCCTCCCTGAAATCAATTTTGTGTTTGTAGAAATTTGCCTCGCTTTTGACGGGATCAAATTCAAACTCCATAAAAGGAGATTATCTATACCCTAATAGGTGTCAAGCGGAGATATATTCCTCTGCCGAACGTCTCCGATCACCAGCTACCACTTGCTTCTGGCGCACAGCCTGCCCAAGCAGGATGTGTGACAGAAGTCCCGAAGGGACGAGGATTAGGACGACTGACTCGTCTTTTCTGATTTGACGGTCTCAGTTCTTATTTCTGAATCATTCATTTAGGAGTGACTGTTCGAAAACATAGCGGTGTATCGGGATAATAAAGCCGTGCGTCTCGATTCCTCTGAGAATCCACCCGCTGCATCGCATTCGGGCGAGGCTCCGCGAAAGCAATTCATCCGTCTCTTTGGCCCAAAGGATACCAAACTGAAACTTTCCCTTTTCTTGAAGGATCTGCTCATCAAGAAGCTGCTTGCGTGTTTTGATCTGGAATTCGCTTTGGTGGTTCATGTTTCGATTTGGCTTTGGCGTGGAAAAGGATCCGTTTCAAGCAATTTCTGACCTAACGTTGTTTGGTAACACAAATTTCCAATTTAACCAGAAAGGCGAGAAAAAAGTGGAGATTTGCTGAAAGGTTGAAAATCTTGTCGGGATAAAGCAGGAAAGATTTGAAAAGACACAAAAAAGCAATTTTTTTGGCGAGGAGAGACAGTAAAGGTAGTCGCGCTTGGCTTGT
Organism: Terrimicrobiaceae bacterium; assembly: GCA_044340205.1. GTDB lineage: Bacteria > Verrucomicrobiota > Verrucomicrobiia > Chthoniobacterales > Terrimicrobiaceae > UBA967. The sequence goes on along the minus strand of JBIIUB010000039.1, from coordinate 7,125 downwards.
GCGTGAGCAGGGTCTGGCGACCAGCGAATTGCATTGCTCGCATTTAATTGCCCGAAAGTCTCTTGCTCCAGTGCGCGGCGGATACAACGAGTGCAGCACCGACCGCAACAGTGATTGCACTCTTGCTCAGCTCATAACGCGAAACTTCCATGCCTTTTGGGATACTCTCAGGAGACGCCTGCAGAACGAGAAAGAAGTGAAGACTGTTGATGAGAGAACCGATAGAACCCATGGCGAGATATAAACCTATGCCGACAAACATCGAATATAGGAGTTGCTGGAAGCTTATTGTGGTGGCCATGGCTTCCTGATCGTTGCCCCGTGCAATCCATCGTCCAAGTGGCGGCGCAAAAATCCAAGTAAAGAGTGAGAGGAGAACGGCAAGCGCACCAGAAACCAAAAACATCGGTTGAGGGCTATTTGGGCTGCTTGTCGCGAACACACCGACTGTCTGAATAACTCCGTGTAAAAACCACGAGATAGCAAACAGTCGGACGATAATCTGGGCGAGTTGGGATGGTTTCATATTATTTGCGAACGTCCTCGTCAGCATTCGAGTCCTTGACTCGATTTGCTGGGCGGCATGGTTCGCGTTATTTTATTGGTTGGGGTTACTCTTTGCAGGTCAAACTTGCTCTTGGTCAGTGGATTCCTCAATGCTAAAATCGTAATAACTCCTAAGATTGTTCCGAATGGAAAGTAGAAGCACATCACGACTGAAAGAGTAATTGCGAGTTTTTTCTGTTTCTTCACAACGAGCAACCAAGCAATGGTTGTGCTCGCAACGAAGGCAATGACACCGATCGTAAGCGATGATGAGTAAGGAATAGTTCCGGATACTCCTTTTGCGGAGAGCAAGGCATAAAATGCGAGAAGCTGAGAAACAGCCAATAGGCTCCAAATTCCAGCAAGGGCGTGAAGTATTGTTGTCATATTTTTTGCGAAGGTCTCGGATCACCGGCACTGGACCACTGGCTTGCGGAAAGTGTTTGGTGGACGGTATTGTATGGCTGTTTCATTTTGTGATGGCTGATAGAGTAAAAGCCGTGGCGCAGATCGCAGAGGCCAAAAATAGACTGCCAGCAATAAATGGTCTCGAAATCACGCCCATTCTTCCTGTTGGAATCACATAACTGAATGATGGATGCATCAATACCGGTATTCTATCGCCGATCTGGAGGTTCTTGAATCCAAAAAAGCTCATATATCCAATTGGATATTCCTTTGTTTCGTTTTCATTTTGAACGGCAACGGTTATCCTGAGGCTTCTTCCACTGCTGCCGAGGGAGATCCACTCACGTCGAGAAACTGTCGCATCAACAGGAATACCTTCACTGACAAAGCGGCGCGCCCATCGGATCTCAAAACCGAGCCAGACGAGGAGGCAGATCGTAATGACTATGAGTGCGGCTGGGAGCATATTTTTTTCGAACGTCCGCAATCACCGGCATCTACCCGTGACGTGAGTAAGTGTTCGGTGGGTTGCATTATTCGCGTTATTTTGTTCATGTGATTTGATCAGTGATCCAAGTCATTCCTGCGTATAGGGTAAATTGGATCATGAAGACGACCAGCCACAAATATCCTTCCAAGCCTCCAGCTGAGACCTCTCGGAACACATATGCCAATCCAATAAAAACGATAATCGACGTGAGAAAAAGCAAGCTGATTCCTACGATCTCTTTCCATCCTTTATATTTTTTAAGATTTCTGGTGATCAAAATACAAGACAGAGCTGTTGGTGTCATGAGTCCGAGTGAGAACAAGGCCATCAAAAGTTTTGCAAACAGATTTTCATGACTCAGAATTGCACTGCCAAAACCGCTTCTGAGCAAGCAAATATAGAGGAATGCTGGGACGCAATATCCAATTAATAAGGAAAAGTTTCGCGAAAAAGTCATATCACTTCGCTAACGCCTCCGATGACCCCTGCTCCCACTTGCTTTTGGTGTTGCTCCTGCCCGCGAAGCGGAAAAAACAGGATGTGTGACAGAAGTGCCGCAGGCATGGTGATTAGCTGCATCGGTCCGTTAGGTTTATTTTTGCTTTGGCATAATGGTTGCAATCCGAAACTCGCCGTTACCCATACAAACCGCAAGGTTCATAGTGGTGTCAGGAACGATGTGCATCAAGTAGGTGCCAATTACTGGATGGGTATACTGCTGTGTAGGCAAAGTAGCGATGGACGACGCGGAGGACTGCCTGAAGCTCGCAGTGAAGGATGGCGAAGACTGCGCCTGTCGAAAATAGTCCTCAAATATCATCTTATTATTCGCAATCCAGTCTTTGTCCATCTTGTCGAAGGATACGAGGTCATAAAACGCATTGCGATCTTGGTTCTTCAAGGCTGTAGTCACCGCGTCAACAAACTGGACCTGTTGTGTATTGTCTTGGCAGACTGCTGAACAAACAAGTGCCAGTGAAAGGAATAGTAGAGTGAACGATTTCATATTTTTTCCGAACGTCCCCAGTGACCTGCCGTAGACGGCTGGCACGCCTCATGCGTAAGCATGAGAAGTGCCAGATGGTAGAGGTTAGGTCGATGCGCGCGTTGGGATTCTTTCATTGTTCCTTAAGTCGGTTGCCAAGCATGGGTTGTAGGCTCTCTTTCAACTCTTTGAATTGCCCATGGTTCAAGCGAAAAGTGATCTCAATAGTATTACCCGATTCTACTATGATAAATATTCGATTTCCTTCAAGAACGGCGGATTTGATCGCACCGCCGCCTTCGCAGTCATTTCCATCGTGCCAGTCTATTCCCGCAGGCCCAGGAAATTCAAAATTACGACTGATCCCGACATAAGGTGTTTTCCGGTTATCTTCCGCAGTTTCGTTATCCGCAAGGATCGTATCGAAACTAACCCACACGATTTCCCCATCCATCGCGTCTGTGCACTTAACGTAGGGCGCATGGAAGGAGAGCTTCATATATTTCCCCAATGTCCCCGATGAGCGATACCCACTTGCTTCTGGCATCCGAGCCTGCTCCGCAGGCGAAATGCCAGAAGTGCCGCAGGCATGGGTATTCGGTCCATCGGTTCGTTAGCCATTTTTGTTTTCATTCGTTTTGTCTCTCTTCCGAAAAACTGTAAATCCCGCTGCGAGGACTGCGATAGGGTAGGCAAATGCGGCCATCATTACAATCAGCCCGTCTCCCAATCCTGTTTGTCCATCAGGTTTTGTTGCTGGATAAACATATGGGAGCCTTCCATTGAGCGTGATGTGCAGGAAATAGAAAACGGCCAGCGATACAACACTTGCAAATATTGATATTGAGATTGCGCGGGCAGGCAAATCCTTGCACACAGACTTGATGCAGAGCATCGCAAGCGTGGGAAAAAAGAAGGGAATGACGATGTGGATCTGGTAAAGCAGCTTTTCGATTAACATAGAGTGATATTTCTTGGCTAACGCTCGAAGTCAGCCGCCGAGCGTAGCGAGGTTGGCTGGTCTGATTTGTTCGAATTGTTTCATTTTGAGGCTCTATCCAAAGTCAGAGTCGCTTTGGTTGAAAGGATGCTTCTCGAATCCAAGTATATGACAGCAATAGCAAGAGCGCAGTCTGGATGCCGACTCCAAGAAAATAAAAAAGTGCGGCGAACGCGGTTGTCGAGGACAAAGCTTGCACAGTTGTAGCAGTAACAAGAAATGTTAAAACAAAAGCCGCCAGGATAATCCACACTGCGATGCCCGCGATAGATGAACGTCTGCACTTTGCAATTCCTGAGAGGATAAAAAAGAGTGCGAAGGATGGTGCTAGAACAATTGCGAACAAAATGTTGAAGTAGCCCCTGACCCTATCCCATGAAAAGGGCCTTTCTAAATCACCTGTTGACCAGATAAGAAGCAAAAAATTAAAGACTACGATCCCTAACGCAGTGATTCGTGGAAATCTGAGCAAGTGCATCGGTCTGTTAGCCCTTTTTGTTTAGGAAGAGTGTATCCATGATGTTGGCCCCTGCCATCTTGGAAAATCGCATGTCGCCATAATGGTAGACACATACGCAGAAGATTCTCCCATCGGACATCTCAAAATAGTATCGATCAAGATATGATGGCCCCTCGGGACCCTGCTGTCCAACGACCGCCCTCTGTCCATTGATTCCGCTTTTGGTGACAACTGGTGTTGACGACAGAATGACCTCCGAGCCACGGTTGATTTCAGATTTTCTTTTATTGACGATTTCAGAGGCATGAATGACTGCTTGACTCGGAGAAATATTCTTGTGGGAGGTGAGGTGAATTCTGATTTTTCGCTTGTTGTCATTAAGCGGGTGTAGAACAAATCCGAATTTGTCGGACTCGTCGTGCGTCCAACCGCTCGGCATCGTGACCAAGACGCCGAGATCTTCAACTACAAAAGCCTGATCAGCTCGAAGCAATGGCATGATTCCAAGCAGCAGTATCAAAATCGCAAAGGGCTTCATATTCTGGGCTAACGTCCGCGATGACGGATCACCACTGGCTTTTGGCACCCAGGGCTGCTCCACAGCCGACATGCCAGAAGTGCCGAAGGCATAAGGATTAGTTCAATCGACTCGTTAGTCATTTTTCTTTTGCATTTGCTTTTTTAATACCGCTTCGGGGGCACAGCTCGAATTATGAAAAACCGACCGTCCTTCTGAATCACCATGTCCAAAAGCATCGTCAATCCTTCCTTGCCGTTTGGGACGTTTCGGAATGTTTGTATCTCAATCTGATATTCTGGCTTTGCAGCCCAGCGCCAACCCGGAAATGGGGTTGCATCACTGTCTAAAGTCTTCGATGTCAGCTCGTATGAGTCGCCTTGTTGCTTTGCGGTATCCGCATAGCCTTCCATCCAGTATTGTTTCATGAACTCGGCCTCAGGTGGCGAGAGGTCTGAGAATATCTTCGGCTCATAAAGAGCATATATCTTTTCTGGGTCTTGAGATCGAACTGCTGCCCAGTATTCCTCTGCGAATTCGGTCAGGCCTGGAGCATCGCCAGCTCTGAGCGCGATCGAAGAAATTAACGTGAGTGCTAAGGTGATGAGGTATCGCATGGTGTTTTTGTTGGGTCTGGAACAATCCTGGGATTCACATTCAGAAACTCATTCTGAGTGATCCGGCGCACAGCAACAATCATTTCATCGGAGAGAGACTTTTCAAATAGACCCGATTCTTGGCTCTTCGCATATCCCAGCAAATCCTGCGTTGTCTGCTTCGTGATCATGTCCATACGAGGTAGCGCGATCCTTGTTCTTGGAATCTCCCGTTTCGTTGTGATTTCAAAATAGCGATACTCCAATTCATCCAGCTTGATCCGTTCCTCGAAAAATAATCGGAATTCTGAGTTCTTTTGAAATCGGAAATCTGTCACTGTATACATCTCACCTTTAACCCGGAGATTGAATCCGATTATGAGGTCATTGTTGTATCTCACCACCTGATAGGGCGATGCCGTGTAAACAAAGGTGTCGTTAGCGCACGCTCGAAACAGGCTTATTGCAATACAAATACCCGCAAATAGAAGGGACTTCATTTTTGTTGCTAACGTCCGCGATCACCGGCATCTACCTGTGACGCTGGCAGGTGTTCGGTGGATTGCATTGTTCGGCTGTTTTGTTTGTGTTTTGGTTTTTCGAGATAAGTCATTGATTGGATTGGCTTATGCAATTGATCAAATTATCAATTATTCTGAATCATCTGGTTAGCAAAGAACGAAATGGTGACGACGCCTAGCAAGATGGTGATCGAACCAGCAAAGACCAATATCTTTTTATTTTTTCTGTTGAGTGCTGCAACAATACCCCATCCAAATGTCATCATCCCAAAAGCTCCTGTTACAGAGGAATAGAGAAATAAGAACATGTCTCCAATTGGCGAGGAGTAAGGAAGGCGACTTCCTGCAAAAACAAAAAATGCCATACCGCAAATGACTCCGCAGCATAGGGAAAGCAGCAATGCTTTAAGCCAGGATCGAGGAAGGGTCAGAGAAGTCATATGTTTTTACCGAGCCTCCAAGCTGGGCCACAGCCGATTCCTGCGCAAGCAGGAAATCATGACGGGCGTTTCGCCCGGCGTGAAGGCTGTTGGATGCAAACGCCTTGTTAGCTATTTTTGTTTTGTTATAGTTACAGTGACTGCAAAGCCATCTTTATTAAATTTTTGCTATGGAATCCACTTGCAATCAAAGCTTTCTTTAAACTCTCCAGCTCCTATTGCCTTGGTCGACCATTTGAGATCGAAATCGACCCCAAATCCATTTTTCGTTATTCTGCTCAGTAACGGGGCACCGGAGCATCCAGCGCCATCGGGGCCGCAGCGGGATTTGAATATACCCAAGCTGCTTGAAAAGTGATCGCGCTCCTTCCGGGAAATCACTCCGTAAGAATCTGTATCATCCACAACTGACGGCTTCCTATAGGTAATTGAAATGACGAGACATCCCGGCGTCTGGGGCAGAACGATATCGGGAGATCCGGCTGTCCAGCTCCAGGAATCAATCTCCTGCTGAATCACCACTTGGTCATCTGCAACAAGCCAAGACTGAAGTAGAAGTGCCACAACGAATGCGCGAAGAGGAGTCATATAGATTGATAATGCCCTCAGTGGCCTACCCCTACTTGCTTCTGGCATCCGAGCCTGCTCCGAAGGCGAAATGCCAAAAGTGCCGAAGGCATGGGAGTTAAGTGCATCGGTCTGTTCGACCATTTTTTGTGTTCAAAAGGGTAACGATGCCAAAAAGAATCAGAAAAGCCAAGAATGCAGCTGTGCTGATCCACACTACATGCGGAACAACCTCTGGGACAAATCGTTCAGAGAGGAAATAGACTCGAAATGTATTAAACCATGAAAACATTCCCAACAAGAGACATATGCAAATAAGGGGCAATGCGTAAATCCTCTTGAGCTTCCCATATGGGATCAGTAGGAGCAAACCAAACCCGAAACTTGGAAGTATGTCATTGTAGAAAATCTGGTTCAAAAGCGAGTCGGTTTGTCCAGCGACAGCGATATCCCTAGAAATTCGATTCTCATTGATAGCAGTGCTAGTGTAGTGTTTGGTATATAGCTAAACATTATTTTTAGCCATCGCCTCGCGGGCGCGCTGGATTTTTTCCAGGATTTGCTTTCCGTCCGCCTTCCACTTGTAGGCTTTGGG
>JBIIUB010000035.1:0-24951 GCA_044340205.1 Terrimicrobiaceae bacterium | reverse complement strand
GGAACAGATAACGCTCTCCGCGCGCTTTGAAAAAAGCACGAGGTCTGCGATGGGATGCTTTTTTATCGTTGACCAAACCGTCTTCATAGCAGGGGCATCATCTTGCATGCCCCAAGCTTCAGCCGCGCAGCGGCGTTGGCATTCGCGCGATTTTGAGCGGGATGGTGACTGAAAGTGATTCCTAGCCTTCAGTGACTGAAATTTGGGCCATGCGGGACGATGGCCCTCCCGGAATCACGGCCTGTGTTTCAGGAGGTCTTTGAAACCAATGCCGACTCGCGCGTGGCATGGACTTCCATAGCCTCCAGAAATCCGGCCATTTCAAAAACCTCGTGCACGGTCGGAGTCAGCGCCGCAAAGGCACAGGTGCCGCCACGGGTTTTCATGCGCTTCACGGTCGAAAGAAAGACCCTCAAGCCCGCGCTGCTGGTGAATGAAAGAGCCTGGCAGTCGAAGATGACGCGGCGTGTTTCCGTCGCCAAAACGGCATCCAGGGACTTTTCAAGAGAGTCCACCGTGAGAGCGTTCAGATGGCCATCCAGCGTCAAAACAAAGGATGTCTCAAGATCCAAGACGGCAATTTTCAATTCAGGCAGGCTCATGAGATGATGAGTTTGATAAATCGTGCGCGGCAGGGTGGCGATGTCTTTTTATAGACTGCTTGGGTGAGTGCCCCACGGAGAGAGTTTGAATTTGAAATCAGGGCAACCCCGTTCATGATGTGACTTATGAAAACGATACTCCTTTGCCTTCTTCTTGCCGCAGCTCCGTTGCAAGCCTCTGACTTGTGGAGCACCGATTATGGGGCTTCGATAACCCAAGCCGCCTCTCAAAAAAAACCGGTTCTGCTGGAGTTTACGGGATCCGATTGGTGCCCCCCATGCATGAAGCAAAACAAGGATGTCTTCGAGCAGCCCGCCTTCGAGGAATTCGCCAAAGATAATCTTGTGCTGGTGAAACTGGACTTCCCACGAGCCAAGCCGCAAGACCCCGAAATCAAACAGCGCAATCAACAGCTCGCCGCGCAATACCAAGTCCAAGGATTCCCGACGGTGATTCTTCTGAATGCCGAAGGCATGGAGCTCGCCCGCGAGGTCGGCTACAAAGGCGGTGGCGTTCCCGGGTTCATCGACTGGGTTAAAACAAACCTGAAATAATCGCCGTCAGAAAACCAAATACCCATGCAAGAAGTTCTCAATCTCTTCAAACAAACCGGAGCCCTGCTACACGGCCACTTTGTCCTGCGCAGCGGTCTCCACAGTCGCGAATTTTTCCAGTGCGCCTTGCTGCTCCAAGACGCTCCTATCGCGGCGCGCGTATGCGGAATGCTCGCGGAAAAGCTCGGCGCGTATGATGCCGACACGGTGGTATCTCCCGCAGTGGGAGGTATCATTGTAGGACAAGAAGTCGCCCGCCATCTCGGCAAGAGACACATCTTCGTCGAGAAGGATGGAAATGGAGGACTCGTTCTGCGGCGAGGATTTGAAATCCGCCCCGGACAACGCTTCGTCGTGGCGGAGGATGTCGTAACGCGCGGAGGCCGTGTTCAGGAAACAATCCAGATCGTGCGCGACCATGGCGGAATTGTGGTGGCGGCTGGCTCGATCGTCGATCGCAGCGGCGGCGAACTCCCCGACTTCGGTTGCCCTTTCGTCTCCTTAGTTCAAATGAATGTGGAGACCTTCGCGGCGGACAACATTCCCGCCGATCTGCAAGGCATTCCTGCCATCAAGCCTGGCAGCAAGTAGCCCATCGCGGCGATTGACATGGGAGCCGCCACGGGCAAAATGCGCGGCTCACATTTCAACCACACATACCACTATGGCACTTGCAACCGGCACCAAAGCTCCTGAATTCACACTCAAAACAATCGGCTCCGAAGGCCTCGCAGACTTCAGCCTCTCGTCAAACTTCGGCAAGAAAAATACCGTCCTTCTTTTCTTCCCCCTCGCCTTCACCGGCGTCTGCACGCAAGAACTCTGCGATGTCACTGCAGGTCTTGCGAAGTATGAATCCCTGAACGCCGCCGTCGTGGGCATCAGCGTAGACAGCCCATTTGCGCAGGAAGCCTGGGCTAAAAAAGAGAACATCAACATCCCTCTCGTGAGCGACCTGAACAAGGAGACTGCGAAAGCCTACGGAGTGCTTCTCCCTGACCTCATCGGCCTTGGCGCCGTGTCTGCACGCGCGGCCTTCGTCATCGACAAGGACGGCGTCATCCGCCACAGCGAGCAGACCCCGACTCCGAAGGAACTCCCTGACTTCAACAAAATCGCCGAGGTTCTGGCTTCCCTGTAAAAAACATTCGCGGAAAAAATCAAAAATCTCCTTGTCACGGGGTGCGAGTCGTGATGACCTTGCACCCCTTTTCCGCAAAACAAGCGGAGCACTTTTAATATGGCTAAAGAAATCGTAGGACAGATCAAATTGCAGATTCCCGCAGGCGCCGCAAATCCGGCTCCTCCCGTGGGCCCGGCCCTCGGTCAGCAGGGCGTGAACATCATGGCATTCTGCAAAGAATTTAACGCCGCCACGCAGAAGCAGTCTGGGGACATTCTCCCGGTGGTGATCACCGTCTATAAAGACAAAAGCTTCACCTTCATCACCAAGGCGCCGCCAGCAGCGATCCTCCTCAAAAAAGCCGCAGGTCTCGCATCAGGCTCGAAAGAACCCAACAAAACCAAGGTTGGAAAAATCTCCAAGAAGCAAGTCATGGACATCGTCAAAATCAAGATGAAGGACATGAATGCCCGCTCGGAAGAGGCTGCATTCCGCACACTCTGTGGAACTGCCCGCCAGATGGGTCTCGAAGTCGCCGAGTAATACCGCGCCCGCATTTTTAAATTCATCAACCCGCCACTTTCTCAGAGAAGTGGCGGGTTCTTTTTTTATCTTGCCATCCGGAAATCCCCTAACGATTCGGGTGCCGAATGATTCATCCAGCGGGGTCTGTTACGCAATTGTAACAAATCTAATTTTGGCGCATGATGGACACCTTAGTTCACTCACACTTCACATGAAACTCACATCAAAACTGGCCTTGTGCCTTTCCATAGCCACCTCATTCGCCTTCACCACTACGGGACAGGCGCAACAAATTTCCGGTGCTGGCGCCACATTCCCGGCGCCCCTTTACCAGCGCTGGGGTGTTGAGTTTAACAAGGTCCAGCCCGGCATCCAGGTGAACTACCAATCCGTTGGAAGCGGAGCCGGTGTCAAAAATTTCATCCAAGGTGTGGTGGATTTCGGCGCGAGCGATGCCGCGATGTCTGATGAGGAAATGGCCAAAGTAGCAGCAGGTGTTGTCCTGATCCCTGCCACGGCTGGAGAAATTGTTTATGCCTACAACCTGCCAGGCGTGTCCGGCCTCAAACTTTCCCGCGAAGTCATGGCAGGTATCTACCTCGGCAATGTCAAAAAGTGGAACGATCCAGCCATCGTTAAAAATAATCCCGACTTGAAACTGCCCGATATGCCAATCCAAGTCGCCTACCGCTCCGACGGCAGCGGCACGACATATGTCTTCACCCAGCACCTTTCGGAAATCAGCGACAAATTCGATGACGAGGTCGGCACCGACAAATCCGTGACCTTCCCTGTTGGCGTTGGCGGCAAGGGCAACGAGGGCGTCACCGCACTCATCAAACAAAGCCCAGGCACGGTCGGATATGTCGAATATGGGTATGCCAAAGACAACGGTCTCTCGATGGCTTCGCTGCAAAACAAATCCGGAAACTTTGTCGCTCCAGACATCGCATCCGCCCGCAGCACTCTCTCGAGCGTGCAGCTTCCCGAGAACCTCCGCGTCTGGCCGGTGGACCCCGAAGGCGCGAATGATTACCCAATCGTCAGCTTCACTTGGCTCCTGCTCTACAAAAAATACTCCGATCCTGCGAAGCTGAAGGCGCTCAAAGAATTTGTGACCTGGAGCCTCACGGACGGCCAGTCATTCTCCGAGAGCCTCGGCTATGTCCCGCTTCCGGAAGCCGTCATTGAGAAGTCCAAGGCCGCACTCGCCACTGTCCAATAACCTCTGCTCCCATCAAAGTGTCAGCACCCGAGAAAGACATCATTTCGCCGGCCGGCTATCGGCCGGCGCCGGATTTGTTCAAAATCCTGTGTCAAACAGCCTCGCTCCTCACGGTGCTGATGCTGGGGTGGATCATTTACGAAATCGTGGAATCGGCATGGCCAGCCATTCAAAAGTTCGGATTCGATTTCATGACCACCTCGGCCTGGGTGCCGAATCGCGAGCGTTTCGGCGTTCTTCCTTTCATCGTCGGCACGCTGGCGAGTTCATTCCTCGCCATCCTTCTGGCATTTCCACTCGGCGTCGCGATTGCGATTTTTTTGAGTGAGAACTTCCTCTCGCCCTCGATCCGTCAAACCATGCGCTTCGTCGTGGAAATGCTGGCCGCCATTCCCAGCGTCGTTTACGGACTGTGGGGAATCTTTGTCATCATCCCCATCATAAAAGCCTTTGGGGACTGGGCCGTCGGCACACTCGGCGATTTCCCTCTCTTTTCCGGCCCCGCCTACGGCAACTCGCTGCTCACCGCCTCGGTTGTTCTGGCAATCATGATTTTACCAACCATCACAGCCATCTCGCGGAACTCTCTGGCATCCGTTCCCAAAACTCTTCGCGAAGGAGCCTATGCACTCGGGGCAACCCGCTGGGAGGCCATCTTCAGCGTCATCCTGCCAACGGCCGCGCCCGGAATTGTGGCGGCGACGATCCTCGGCCTCGGTCGCGCCATGGGCGAAACGATGGCGGTGGCCATGCTCATCGGCAATAGTTCGCGGCTCTCTTGGTCGGTGCTCTCCCCCTCTGGAACTCTGGCCGGCCTCCTTGCAAACCAGTTTGGCGAGGCGCAGGGACTCCAAGTGAACTCCCTCATGTATGCCGCGCTCATCCTGATCGGCATTACCCTTGTTGTGAATATGCTTGGCGAGGCGGTGCTCCGGCACACCCAAAAGCAAACCGCCGGCATTCGTTAAATCAAATGGATCCCATTGCTTCCCACTCCTTGGATTTTTTCGACTCCGACCTATCGGTGAATTCGAAAACCGTGGCCCGCTCTCTGACAAATCGAATCCTCAGCGGCGTTTGCATCACCCTTTCACTCCTGACGATGGTGCCATTGGTTTCGATCATTTTTCTTCTTTTGGAAAAAGGTCTGCCGCTGCTCGGAGCGGGAATTTTTACCGAATTGCCACCTGCGGCGGGCATGACCGGCGGAGGTTTCGGCAATGCCATTCTCGGGACACTTGTCATGGTTGGTATTGGCCTCGCCGTCTCGGCTCCAGCCGGCATCCTCTCGGCGATCTTCATTAATGAATACGCCCCGACTTCGCGCCTCGCCCAGACTGTTCGTCTCGTAGCGAAGCTCCTCACCGGCATTCCATCCATCATCTGCGGTGTTTTCGCTTTTGCGGTGGTTGTCATGGCGACAGGCACATTTTCGGCGTATGCGGGCGGATTGGCTCTGGCAGTCCTTATGCTACCAACGATTCTTCTCACATCCGAGCAAGCCCTCATGGGCGTCCAAAGCGCCTACCGCGAGGCGGCCTACGGACTCGGTGCCACGCGCTTTCAAACAATCGCCCGCGTGGTTCTGCCCGACGCCTTCCCCGCGATCATGACCGGCGTCATGCTGGCCGTGGCCCGTGCCGCAGGTGAGACCGCTCCCCTTATTTTCACCGCCCTGTTCAGCCAATTCTGGGCGAAATCGCTGAACGAACCGACTGCCTCGCTATCCGTCCTTATCTACAATTTCTCCACCGTGCCGTTCCCCCACCAGATCGCTATGGCTTGGACGGCATCACTCGTCCTCGTAGCCTTTGTGACGCTTGCCAACATCGCAGCTCAAACCATTTTCTCCCGGAAAAATTGACCGAATCCAAAAAATCCGATGCAAACCTCAAAAGAAGCACCCGTAAAAATGACAGCGGATGATAGGAATCCACTCGGCCGACCGGATTTCATCTCCGTGAAGGATTTCAATTTTTTCTACGGGAAAAAACAGGCGCTCCACGAGATCAATATGGACATCCCCGAGCGCCAAGTCACCGCGCTCATCGGTCCATCCGGCTGTGGCAAATCAACACTCCTGCGCAATTTCAACCGAATGAATGAACTTATCGATGGCGTCCGCCACGAGGGGGACATCCGCATTCTCGGAAAAAGCATCTATGACAAAGGGGTCGAGGTCATTTCCCTTCGTCGCAGCATTGGAATGGTTTTCCAGAAATCCAACCCCTTTCCAAAATCCATCTACGAAAATGTGGTCTTCGCGCTTCGGATCAGCGGCATCTCAAAAAAATCCGAACTCGACGAATGCGTCGAACGCAGTCTGCGCGGGGCGGCACTATGGAATGAGGTTAAGGACCGCCTTCACGAAAGCGCGTTGGGGCTCTCTGGCGGACAGATGCAGCGTCTCTGCATAGCCCGCGCCATTGCCAATCGCCCGAAGGTGCTGCTCATGGACGAACCCTGCTCGGCTTTGGATCCTATCGCCACCGTGAAGGTCGAGGAACTCATCCGCGAGCTGAAAAAGCAATTCACCATTGTCATCGTGACCCACAACATGCAGCAGGCCACGCGCTGCTCGGACAAAACTGCATTTTTCTATCTGGGAAAACTCGTGGAATACGCCGATACTCAGAAAATCTTTTCAAACCCCTCCGAGAAACAAACCGAAGACTACATCACCGGCCGCTTCGGTTGATTTTCGAAAACCCGATCTTATTTTAAGCAATGGAAACCGCCCGTCACATTCTCACCAGTTTTGAAGACGCTTTGGACAATCTGCGCAAGGATGTCCTAATGATGTCGAGCCTGGCCTCGCGAAGTCTGGAAAATGCCCGCAAGGGACTCTTCGACCGCGATGAGGACTGGTGCAATACCGTTATTGCCGACGACGAGGAAATCGACGCCTTGGAGATTCAAGTGGACGGCGAAGGCATGGAAATCATGCTCCGCTTCCATCCTTTCGCCTCCGATCTCCGCAATGTGATCGCGGCCATGAAAACCAGCGTGAACTTGGAACGCGCCTCGGACCAGTCAGTCGGCATAGCCCGCCGCGCCCGCAAATTGATTGCACTCCCGCTGATGCCCGTGACCTCGCGCATTGAACCGATTTTCAACCTGGCGTCATCGGTTTTCAACGACGCAATCAAATCATACGCCGACAACGATATAGAGCTTGCCCGCACAATCAAGGGCCGTGACAAGGAACTTGATGAATTGAACAGAGAGTTCGCGGACAGCATCACAGAAATGATGCCCCAAAATCCCGACCACATTCGGGGATTTCTCGAACTGATCTTCATTGCCCGCTGCCTCGAACGCATCGGCGATCAAGCCAAGAACATCGCCGAAGACATCATTTACGCGGTCTCAGTGAAAGATATCAGACACAGCCACGCGGCGAGTTAGAAAGATAGGCTTCTTGGCAGGGCTCAATCCCGCAGGCAGAGCGAGGCGGCGAAGTTTGCGACCTCCTTCGCCCCGGCAGGGTGGCTGAGCGGGCCGGTGGCTTGGTAGCGTTGGGAGTAAAGAGCGCCGTTTTTGTCGAAAAGGTCCCGCACTGCAGTTGCGATCGCCTCGGGCGTTGTGGCAATCTCGCCCGCTCCATTTTCCACGAGCAGCAGAGCGTTCCCCTCCTCCTGACCTGGCACGACCTGTGTGATGATCATGGGAGTTCGCGCTGCCATGGCCTCTTGGACTGTGGCCCCGCCGGCCTTACTGATGAGCACATGGGCTCGCCGCAACAAGCGCGGCATTTCCGAAGTCCAGCCATGAAGTTCGATGGGTTTACCCGTTTCGGCGGAAAGTTGCTGGAGGTTTGCCTGCAACTCGGCATGGCGACCGCAAGTCACGGTGAGGGCAATATTCTCAAGCATGAGCAATTCCCGCACAATAGCCGGGGCGAAGTCATGGCCCGAGTTCACCATGTAGAGAACTTGCCAGCGGCCATCAGGCGGAGGATTCGCACCCTCGGGCACAATGTCGGAAAAAATGGTGGGAACGGGGAATCCTGTGACGCGAATTTTTTCACGGGCCACGCCGCCATTCTCCAGCGATTTAGCGGTGGGTTCGTTGGGAACAAGAAAGTAATCGCTCGAGCAACGCCACCAGATGGAATTGATGGTGAGCGAGTCCGTAACGACCGTCACATAGCTGAAGGGGCGGGATTTCCCCCTTCGCACCTTGTCCAAAAACGCCCCGTAGCCGGGAAAGCAACTCACAACAACATCGGCATCGTAGCGGGTAATGCGGTCGGCGAGTAAATTCACGGCCATCCAGAAAAGGCCCACACCGCGAGTCACGCTGGGCGAGCGGTCGAGGAAATTGTAAATTGCGCGCCAGAGGGAAGGATGCCTGTTGATGATATGCCGGTAGGCGGATTGGAGCATGCGGTTCAGCCACCCGTAAGACTCGTCAAAAATATCATTCACAGCCACGGCAACCTCTGGGTGCGCTTCCTTGAGCGCCTGCTCAAGATTGCGCGCTGCGGCGTTATGTCCCTCACCAAACCCCGCCGTCAGAATGAGAACAGAGCCGGAGAGCATAACAAATCAGCCCGCCTGGCTTCCATTTCGGGGATCGGCCTCGCCGATGCGCCGGGTGATTTCGAGCGCCAAATCCAAGGCGTCCGCCGCCGCCAGTCCTGTGACCTTCGGTTTCAGACCCTCGCGGGCGCAATTCAAGAAGGATTCCAACTCGATTTTGAGGGGCTCGCCTTTTTCGACAGCCACGGGCTCACGAACAATGCGTTTGCCGCTGAAGTCGGTGACAATTTTCGAGTCGGTGGCCAAGCCGATGAGTTTGCCAAGCCCTGAACTGGCGCGTTCATCCTCGCGGGCCAAGCGGAGCAGGTAGCCGCTCTGGTTTTTGTAATCGAGCGAGAGATAGGCGTTCTCTTGGAAGACGCGGATTTTTCTGACCCGCTCCTGGCTGATGCGGCTTGCGGTGACATTGGCCACGCACCCGTTCTCAAAACGAAAGCGCACATTGGCGATATCCTCTCCCCGGCCGAGCACCGAAATACCAACAGCATCCAGACTCACAAGCGGCGAGCGCACGAGGTGGAGGATGATTTCAATGTCATGGATCATGAGATCCAGAACCACTCCGATATCCGTGCTGCGATTCGGATAAGGCGAGAGGCGGGTCACTTCCAGGAACCGGGGATTTTGCAATTGGGATTCGAGGGCATGCAAAACGGGATTGAAGCGCTCGACATGCCCGACCTGCAAAACGCACCCCAACCGGGCGGCCGTCTCCGCCAACTCGCGGGCGTGGGCGGGTGTGTCGGCGATGGGTTTTTCAATGAGCAGGTGCTTGCCCCTGCCAAGCAAATCCATGCCGGTCGAATGATGCGTCACTGTCGGAGTGCAGACCGTCGCGGCATCGATCAGATCGGCGAATTCCTCCAGTGATGAAGCCGCACGGCAGTTGAAGTTGCGGGCGGCGGCAGCAGTGGCCTCGGCATTGGTATCATAGACGGCCGTGAGTTGGCTGCCGGGAAGCTCGCTGTAAATGCGTGCGTGATTGATGCCCATGTGACCGACACCCACCACACCTGTTCGAATCGTTTTCATTGTCCGTGAAGGGAAATACCAAGGCGGCCAGCCTCCGCACAGACTTTCGATCGATCAAGCAACAAAGTCGCCCCGGCCTCGACGCCGATGGCATGAATGCCCGCCTCCGCCGCCACCTCGAGCGTGCGCGTGCCAATGACCGGAACATCAAATCGCACATCCTGCCCCGGCTTGGATACCTTCACCAAAGTCGCTGCACCCCGCCCGAGAGCACCTCCACGGCGTATGGCCTCGTTTGTTCCCTCAAAGGCCTCCACCGCCAGAACCGTGCCGTTTTTGACTACGACTGTCTGGCCGATATCTAGTCGGCTCGTCTCTTTGGCAATTCGAAAACCAAAAGCAAGGTCGTCCAGGTAACGGGCCTTGAGCTTCGGCCCAGCGATCCAGCCCTGTGTGGCGAGGTGTTCGTCCAAATATGTGGTTGCAGAAATAAGCCCGACGCCTGTTTTTTCCAACTCTCTGGCCACCGCGCCGAAGAGGGACTCCGCATTGCGCTCCTTCAATTTCGCCAGAAGAACAAGCGCTTTGAAGTCCGGACGGAGGTTGAACAAGTGGCTTGGCGCAATCTGGCCGGCCATGAGGGATCGCGTGGCGCCGGATTTTTTTGCCGCATCCAGCAGGCGCGCCATCTGGCCCACCCTCATCCACTCAACAGCGTCGACCATTCCCGCGAGCTCGCTCTTTGTCTCGCCTTCGAACGCCGCCATGACAATCCGGGAGACCCCAGCCTTCCTCGCCCCCTCGATGACAAGCTGGGGATAATCACCGCCGCCTGCGATCAAAAACAAAGGAGTCGTGTCCGAAGAGGAAATCATTCGCAGAAATCAATACCCCACATCGTCAAACCGGTTCACGCGAAAATTGCCGCTCCTCGATGGCGGCGCCTGTTTTTTGATCGACCCACGGGAGTCGCCGCCACCAGATGGAAACACAAAGCCGGGCTGGTCGGTTTTATAGGTGTTTACAACAATCTGCGCCGTCTGGCCCGCGCCCGGCAGGTTGCGTCGTTGGGCGATGAACTGTTGGGGACGGTAGTAATTAGTGAAATCCTTGGCGAATGCGGAGCGGTTGATTCCGATGAAGAGATTTTTGCGAATTTCGTAGTGAAGGTGGGCCGTATACATGCCCCGGTTCGTTCCAATCGTTCCCACCTGCTGGCCACGCACTACCTGTTGGCCTTTGCGAACCATGATTCGGTTGAGGTGGGCATACATGGAATCCACCGTCTTAAGTTGACCTCCCTCGACAAAAGCATGCCTCACGATAACGACATTCCCCCACCCCATGCGGGCGTCCATCGCGAAAGTCACATAGCCATTGCCGATGCAGTAAACCGGAGCGCCGAGGTCGCTGTTTCCACCGGCAACGCCGTTCCAGTCTTCGCCCGGATGGTAGGACAAGAACCCTCTGGACATATAGTAGCCATCTCCGTTCGGCTTCCCGACCGGCATGTCAAACCCATCCGCCACCCTCACAGCAACACGGTTGCCCCCGGGAACAGCCACAAGGCCTCCCACAAAAAGCATCAGAAAAATCCAAAACAACCAGCGTCGCATGAAGTGTAAAATTTTACACCCGCCGGCATCGGAACCGCAAGCCACACGGGCAGCCGGGAATTTTTAAAAATTCAGCTTAAGGTTGCAGGCGCGCGGAAAATCGAGAACATCGCGCCGATGTCAAAATCCTTTCCGCCGCGACTTCGCCCTGTAGGCCACTCCACGGCCTCGTATGCGATTGTCGCCAGCAAGTTCAATCAGGAGTTTGTCCAGGCCCTCGTGGACAATGCCCACAGCGAGTTGAGCGCCCTGGAACCGGGGGCGAATATCGTTCTCGTCTGGACGCCCGGCTCGTTTGAAATCCCGCTTTTCGTTCAGGCCACGGCTGAACTTGGCCGTTTTCAAGCCATCATCGCCTTGGGTGTGATTTTGGAGGGGGAAACCGATCATGCCCGATTGATAGCCGAGGCTGTGACGCGATCCCTTCTGGACCTCTCGCTCAAACACAAAGTTCCTGTCATTCACGAGGTGCTTCTTGTCAAAAACGAGGAACAAGCCCGCGCACGCTGCCTGGGCATTGAACACAACCGCGGCGTCGAAGCCGCGCGGGCAGCTGTATCGGCCGCCCGCAAACTACCGGAGATTGTTTAACCATGGGAGTCCGACGCGATGCCCGCGAAGCAGCGGTGCAATATCTTTACCAACGGGAAATGCAGGGTGATCAAAGCGATCAAGCCCTTGAGGAATTCTACGAAATGCGTGGTCTTAGCCCGAGCGGCAGGCGTTTCTGCGATGAATTGCTCCAAGGCTGGATGCAACACCGCGAGGAAATCGACGAGGTCATCGCAAAAAATGCGCGCAACTTTGAGTTCCATCGCCTCTCCGCAGTGGATCGCAATGTGCTGCGCATCGCCTGCCATGAGATTCTTTTCCGCTCAGACATTCCCGCGCCGGTGGCCATCAATGAGGCCATCGAGATTGCCAAAAAATACAGCACCGAGGATTCCGGCAAATTTGTGAATGGCGTTCTGGATAATATCCGGAAACAAAAATCTCCTGCCGCCTGACCTATGGCTGCGGGATTTTTTAAAAATTTTCTCTCCCGATTCACCGGCGGACCAGTCGACTGGGACGAACTGGAGGAGACTCTGATTCGCGCGGATTTCGGGGTTTCCATGACCACACTCATCCTCAAGGCCATGCGAGAGCGCGGCGGCGAGGTGAACGGTGAGACCGCTCTGCAGGTCCTGCGGGAGGAGATTCTCAAAATCCTGCCCTATGAGAATCCGCCATTGGGTCCCTTGGCAAGTGGGCCGCACACGATCCTGATCGCCGGTGTGAATGGAACCGGCAAGACGACATCCTGTGCAAAATTGGCAAACTGGCTGAAATCCCAAAACCACTCATGCCTCCTTGTGGCGGCAGACACCTTCCGCGCGGCAGCCATCGAACAACTCTGCGCTTGGGGTGCCAAGCTCGGCATCGAAGTCATGCGCAGCCAATATCAAGGCGACGCCGCAGCCCTCTGTCACGATGCTTGGAGCAGCGCCCGCCGCCGTAATATCGAGTTCCTCCTCTGTGACACGGCTGGCCGCCTGCACACAAAGAGCAACCTCATGCAGGAACTCGCCAAGGTCGTTCGCATCCTCGGCAAACAAGACTCCACCGCTCCCCATGAAAAGTGGATCGTTCTGGACGCCACCACCGGATCAAACGCCCTCGTCCAAGCCCGAGAATTCCACAAAGCCATCGGGCTCACAGGCGTGATCCTCACAAAACTCGACGGCAGCGGCAAAGGCGGCATCGCCATTGCCATCCAGCACGAACTCGGCATCCCCACCAGATTCATCGGCACGGGCGAAAAGGAAACAGACTTAGCCCCATTCGACCGCGAAAAGTTCGTGGATTCCCTTCTCTGAACGAGAGGATTGCCTACTCCGAAACGCCGGTGTTTTTTTCGACCTGCTCGGGAGAAAATCCCTGAGCTAACATCGACTTGGCTATTTCCTTGCGGGCTTGGAGTTCGCCTTCGGCATGACCCGTTTGCCGGCCTTTAGCTTCTCCCGTTTCCAAGGCGTCGGAAATCATCGAGCGTTCAACTCTCACGCCGTCCCAATAATCCTCATAGGCCGCCAACTCCTCCTCCGTAAACGCACTCTCGCGCACAAGATCAATGGCCTCCCTCACCTCCGCCTGTTGGTAGAGTTCTCCGGCGACTTCCTTGGTCTCCTAGCCGACTTCGGTAAGAAACCGCAGCCAGAGAAGCATGAGCTTTCTTTGAGGAAAACTCTGCGGCGTGAACTTCGGCAACTCGACAAAAACAAACTCCAACCCGTCGATGCGCTCGCCGGTATCGGCCATGTTTACGATCCTGTAATGGTGATACCAATCCGGCGCGTTCGGACGAAAGACCGCATTGATGAGATTCAACGAATAAACAGGCTGAAGGCACTTGAATTTCTGTCCTGGCCTGATCTGCCTCACATACGCCTTGGAGGCGTTGAAAAGCACACGGCAGAAAAAACTATCCGTCCACAGCATCTGCATCTCCACAATAAAATGCCGTCCCTCCCTGTCGCGGCAGCGCACATCGACAATGCTGTTCCTCACCTCCGGAATCTCGGGAACCAACTCGGTCGGCAGGTATTCGATTTCCACCACCTCACGCCCTGGCTCCAACGGCAGCAGGGCATTGAGAAAACTGATGAGCAGATTCGGATGGTTGCCGAAGACCTTCTTAAAAGTCAGGTCATTCTTGGGATCCAGATAGCGCATACAGACACCTAATGGCATCGACTCACCCGCCGCAAGCCGATCCTTCCAATCTACAAAGGTCTTTTATCAAGCCACAACCACATCACGGGGGCCCTCGGTGATTTTGCCGATCAGAATGCCCTTCGTGAGTTTCAAAGCCTCCGCTGCGCGCTTCGCTGGAACGACAAGAGTCATGCCAATGCCCATGTTGAAAACCTGGAACATCTCGTCGTCTGGAATATCCGCTGCATTTTGAATGATGTTGAAAATGGTTGGCACTTTCCATGATCCCTTGTCGATCGAAGCGCGGCAGCCCTCGGGAAGCACGCGCGGGAGATTGTCCAGCAAGCCGCCGCCGGTGATGTGTGCGGCGCCGTGGAGCATGCCTTGCGGCAGGGAGGCCATGAGTGGCTGGTAGTTCGGATGCACCTTCAAGAGCTCCTTGCCGAGCGGCACGCTCATACCGGGAGCGGGTTTGTCCAAAGGCAGGCGCATCTTTTCCAGAAGCACTTTGCGGGCGAGCGAGTAGCCGTTTGTATGGAGACCATGTCCCTTCAAGCCGATAATCACATCGCCGACTTTGATTTTCGAGCCGTCGAGCATTTTTGGCCTATCGACCACACCGACAATCGTGCCCGCGACATCGTATTCACCGCTTTGATACATGCCGGGCATCTGAGCGGTTTCACCACCAATGAGGGCGCATCCACCGTCTTTGCAGGCCTTAGCAAAACCTTTGAGAATCTGGCGAAACACCACAGGATCTAGCTTTTCGCCGCCGATGTAATCGAGGAAAAAGAGCGGACGCGCGCCGATAACCGCGATGTCATTGATGCAATGGTTCACGAGATCCTGCCCGATTGTGTCGTGGCGGTTCGTGGCAAAAGCGATTTTGAGTTTCGTGCCAACGCCATCGACGCTGGAGACAAGCACGGGATTTTTCATTCCCCGGAAATCGGGACGGAAGAGACCTCCGAATCCTCCGATTTTTCCGAGCACTTCAGGGCCGTGCGTGGCGCTGACGAGGGCGTGGATTCCTTTTTTGACTGTGTTGCCGAGGTCCACATCGACCCCTGCGGCGGCGTAGGCTTTTTGTTTGCGTGGAGTTTTCAAAGCAGTCGTTCGGAGGGTGGTTCAAGAAGACGAGCTTTGACGGCCCGTTTTTCCATGATGAGTTTGTCGAATTGGTCATCGAAGGCGACCGGGTAGTCGCCGTTGAAGCAGGCCATGCAGAAGTTATTCGCCGGTTGGCCAGTGGAACGCACCATGCCGTCCACATCGAGGTAGCCGATGGAATCAGCGCCGAGATATTTGCGGATTTCCTCGGCCGTGCACTGGTTCGCGAGAAGTTTCTCGGGGTCTGGAAAATCAATGCCGTAGTAGCAGGCGTGCTTGTGCGGTGGACAGCTGATGCGCATGTGCACTTCCTTGGCGCCATTCTCGCGGAGGTTGACCACACGCGAGCGGGCGGTCGTGCCGCGAACGATGGAGTCGTCGACCACCACCACACGCTTCCCTTCCACGGCCGAGCGAATGAGGTTGAGCTTAACCCGCACATTGAAATCGCGGATCATTTGCGTGGGCTGAATAAAGGTGCGGCCGATGTAGTGGTTTCGGACAAAGGCGGGGTAGTAGGGAATACCGGTCTCCTCGGAAAAACCCAACGCCGCAAAGATGCCAGAGTCCGGCACCGGCACCACCAGATCAGCCTCTACGGGATGTAGCCGCGCCAATTCGCGCCCCATGTTCACGCGGGCCATGCTCACATTGGTTCCGCCGATATTGCTGTCGGGCCGAGCAAAATAGACATGCTCAAAAATGCAAAAGGAAGTCCGTTGCTTGGGAAACGGCCACTCGCTACGCAGACCATTCTCATCGATGATCAAGACCTCACCGGGTTCCACATCGCGAATAAACTCCGCATGGATCAAATCAAACGCGCAACTCTCGGAGGCCAGCACATAGGCCCCGTCGAGTTTTCCCAGGCAGAGAGGACGAAAGCCATGGGGATCCCGGAAACCGATGATCTCGCGCTCACCCATGAGAACAATCGAGAACGCACCCTCGAGACGCCGCAGCGATGCTATGCCGCCGCCGTTTGATGTCGGCTGAGCCAGCAGGTGCAGCACGATTTCGCTATCCACCGTCGTTTGAAAAATCGATCCCCGCTCCTCGAGTTCGGCCCGCAGAGCGGCTGCGTTCACCAGATTTCCATTGTGCGCAATGGCAAGCCGGCCGCGCGCTGTATCCACCACAAAAGGCTGCGCGTTTTTCAGGTTGCTGGAACCCGTCGTGGAGTAGCGCACATGACCAATGGCGCGGTTGCCTTTCAGCCTCTCGAGATCACGCGAATGAAAAACCTGGGATACAAGTCCCATGCCCTTGTGAGTATTGAAGGTAGCCGGGCCAGGCTCGGCTGAGACAATTCCAGCGCTCTCCTGACCCCTGTGTTGCAGAGCGAAGAGACCGTAGTAGGTGAGCATCGCAGCATCCGGGTGGTTGAAGACCGCAAAGACGCCGCATTCGTGAGTTGGTTTGTGCAGGTGGGCAGTGGAAGATTTCAAGGCAGGGCGGAAACATGGACTCCACGCTCGAAGCGTTCAAGGATTTTGAAAAACCTCCGCGCGAAAATTGCGGCCCGAAAATTTTATGATTTTCAGGATTGCATCTCTGGCAAATCGCATTAACTTTCCACGCCTCCACCGGGTTGGTAGCTCAATGGTAGAGCAGCGCCCTTTTAAGGCGTTGGTTGAGGGTTCGAGTCCCTCCCAACCCACTCCCCCACACAGACCGCAAACCCTCATGAAACCAAGCTCTGCTGGTTTTTTTTGTGTCTTGAATCGCGACGCACCGAAATGCACCCAAAAGCACGGTTTTCCCCTTTTTATTGGCACTTTATTGGCTGATTTTCGTGGAGCGCTCTCAGAAGGAAAAAGCTGGAGCAAAGACTTTCAGGATTTATCACAAACTTTTCCCAACTCTGACAAATTCCGAGCAACTCACAGATTTCAGCATGACGCCCACAGAGCCTTTATTTATGCGGTTTGCGAAGGAAAAAGCGGGGGAGAAAAAAGCGAGCGGGTGAAGGGAATCGAACCCTCGTATGCAGCTTGGGAAGCTGCCGTTCTACCATTGAACTACACCCGCAAAAGATTGGCAGTCTTGTTAGCGAGACGGTCCGATGTTTCCAAGGCAAATCAACCCCCGGAGATGTTCACTGCGACTTGGCGGACATGGGGTGCGCGACGGTGTTCGAAGAGGAAAATGCCCTGCCAGGTTCCGAGAACCATGCGGCCTTCGGAGACGGGAATGGCTTCGCTGGTGCGGGTGAGTGACATGCGGATGTGAGAGGTCATGTCGTCGGGGCCCTCGAGAGTGTGGCTGTAGCCTTCGGCGTCTTCGGGAACCAGGCGCTCGAAGAATTTTTCCAGATCACTCGACGCGGTGGGGTCGGCATTTTCAAAGATGACAAGGCTCGCACTCGTGTGACGGACGAACACCGTGACAACGCCATCTTGAATGGATGTGCCTTGGAGGACTTTCCTGACTTGGGCTGTGATTTCGTAGAGGCCTTTTCCACGCGTTGGAACATCAAAAAGCAAAGTCTTCGATTTCATGTGGCGAAGCATATCGCCATCACCTGCATCGGGAAGTGTCTTTGCAAAGGACGCTGATTTTTTAGCAAACAAAGTTTACCCGAGAAGCCGATTGAATCGCGGGCAAATCCTTGCACAATGTCGCGCGTCATGTCCGAACTGCACAAAGCCTACGAACCGCACGCCGTCGAAGATAAATGGTATTCCTGGTGGATCGAAAACGGTCTCTTTACCGCAGACCCTGCTTCGCCAAAACCCGCCTACTCGATTGTCATCCCCCCGCCGAATGTGACCGGCGTTCTCACACTCGGACATGTGCTCAACAACACGCTTCAGGACATCCTCGCCCGCCGGGCGCGCCAGACAGGGCATGAGGTTCTCTGGCTTCCAGGCACGGATCACGCTGGCATCGCCACGCAGACCGTGGTGGAGCGCAAACTGCGAAAGGAGGAGAAGAAGACCCGTCACGATCTCGGCCGCGACGAGTTTCTGAAACGCGTCTGGGAGTGGAAGGAAAAGCACGGCGGCATCATCATCAACCAGCTCAAGAAGCTTGGTTGCTCCTGCGACTGGACCCGCGAGCGCTTTACGATGGACGAAGCATACGCGCGCAAGGTGCAGGAGGTTTTCGTGGATCTCCACGCCAAGGGACTCATCTACCGTGGCAAGCGGATGGTGAACTGGTGCCCCGTCTCGCTCACAGCTCTGAGCGACGAAGAGGTCATTCCGAAAAACCAAAAAGGATTTTTTTACCACTACAAGGTCGAGGTCGTGGAAAAACCCGGCACCTATCTGGAAATCGCCACCACCCGCCCCGAGACAATCATGGCGGATGCCGCCGTGGCTGTGAACCCGAAGGACCCCCGCTACACCGCTCTCATCGGACTCCATGTGCGCCGTCCCCTCCCCGCCGGCGTGGAAGCCTTGCTGCCTATCATTGGCGACGAGGCGGTGGATTTCGAATTCGGCACGGGAGTATTGAAGGTGACTCCAGCGCACGACAAAACCGACTACGAGATCGGCTTGCGCCACAGCCTGCCAGTCGTCGATATTTTCAATCCCGACGCGACGCTGAATGACCTCGCCGGCGACGAATTCGCAGGCCTCGACCGCTTTGAAGCCCGCACGAAAGCGGTGGACAAGCTTCGTAAACTCGGACTCCTCGTGAAAGAGGAACCTCACGAAAACAATGTCGGCTTCAGTGAACGCGCCGATGTGCCGATCGAACCCCGCCTCTCAGAGCAATGGTTTTTAAAATATCCAAAAACCGTTGAAGCCCGCGACGCCGTGCGGAAGCATCTCATCCGCTTCTTTCCCGACCGCTGGGAAAAAGTCTACGACCACTGGCTCGAAAACATCCAGGACTGGTGCATTTCCCGTCAACTCTGGTGGGGCCACCGTATCCCGGTCTGGTATCCATCGGGTCAGAGCAATGCAGAAAATGCCAAATGCCAGATCGAGTCGCCCGGCGATGGCTGGGTGCAAGACTCTGATGTGCTCGACACTTGGTTCTCCTCGTGGCTGTGGGCCCATGAGACGATGGAACCCGCCGCGCTGGCGAAATTCTTCCCGACCAGCGTGCTGGTTACCGGCCCGGACATCATCTTTTTCTGGGTCGCCCGCATGATCATGGCGAGCCTCGAATACACAGGGCAGGTTCCCTTCAAGGATGTCTATTTCACAGGCATCATCCGCGACAAGCAGGGGCGCAAAATGTCCAAGAGCCTTGGCAATTCCCCTGACCCGCTTGACCTCATCGCCAAATACGGCGCGGATGGCATCCGCTTCGGACTCCTCCGTATCGCGCCACAAGGGCAGGACATCAAGTTCGACGAACAGCAGGTCGTCGAAGGCCGGAATTTCTGCAACAAACTCTGGAACGCCTGCCGGTTCCGGCAAATGCAAGGACCGCTCGACCCGAATGCGGATCCCTCGAAACACGAACTCTCCCTCTTCGCGACCGACCTTCTGGCCCGCCTGGACGCAACGATCCAGCGCGTCAACGAAGGCTACGAATCCTACCGCTTCAGCGACATCGCCCAAGCACTCTATGATTTTGTCTGGGGGGATTTCTGCGACCGCTTCATCGAAGTCGCGAAGTCGGACTTCGCCACAGACTCCCCTCGCCGCGCAGGGACACTAGCCACGCTGGATTACACCATCAAACGCATCCTCCAACTCCTACACCCCTACGCGCCATTTATCACCGAGGAACTCTGGAACGGACTCGGCCTTGGCACCGACAGTCTCATGCACAGCGGATGGCCGCAGACCGCTGGACTCAACGCCGACCCGCGCTCCGAAGCAGTTTTTGCAGCTGTCTCTCAAGCGCGAAACATCCGAGCCACCTACGGCATTCCCGGCAACAAACGCCTGCCTTGGCAACTCACGCCGGCGGCGGATTGGGTGAAAAACGAGGCCTCTGTCCTCTCGATCCTGCTGCATGCGGAATCCCTCACCTTCTGCGAAGCCGCTCCGCAAGGCCACGCCGCCTGTCCCACGGACATCGGCATGATCCACCTTCCGCTTGAAGGCATCATCGATCCCGCCACGGAAAAAAAACGCCTCGACGGAGAAATAACCAAAGTCGAAGCCGAAATCGAAAAAGTCGCCCGCAAACTCGCCAGCGAAACCTTCGTTCAAAACGCCCCCGCCGAAGTCGTTGCCGAGCACCGCCAGCGCCAACAAGACTGGATCAACCGCCTCGCCGAACTCCAACGCGCCCGTGCAGGCTTGGATTGAGCGCGCGTGTTCCTGAAAAGCAACTTTTCCACGATAGCAACCGCATGCAGAGTCCTGAAATGGTTGCCGCCCCGCGAAAATGAATCCTTCGAGCGATTCCAGATTTATCGCTTTCTTCGATGAATGCGGCAACCACTCGATGGAGAAAATTGACGCCGACTTTCCATTGTTCGTTCTCTCGACTGTCATTCTGGAACGCGCAGCCTACATCGAAAAAGTGATCCCAGCACTGAACCGACTGAAACTCCGTTTCTGGCCGCATGAAGGCGTCAACCTACACAGCCGCGACATCCGAAAACAACACGGTGACTTCTCGTTCATGAGATTGCCTGAACACCGCAAAGCCATGCTGCAGGCTTTGAGCGAAACGATGGAAGTGCTGCCATTCACGCTTTTCATCACCGCCATTCGAAAAACCAAACACAAGGAGCATTATGGCATCAATGCAGCGAATCCCTATGACCTGGCACTCACATATACTTTTGAACGAGTGCTGCATTTTCTGGAAGGAGTCGGGGAAACCAGTCTACCCGTAACCGCCGAGGCACGGGGAAAAATCGAGGACAACGAACTCGCGGGGGCATTTCTGCGCATCGTTACCGAAGGCACGCGTTTCCATTCCGTTGAAAAGTTTCGCGCTTTGAAATGCCCTTTGGCGTTCCGCCGCAAATCCGACAACATAGCTGGAATGCAGGTGGCCGACCTCTGCGCATATCTCGCCGCGCGGCAGATCCTCAAGCCAGACCAACCAAATCAGGCTTATGAAGTTATCAAGCCGCACATCTACAAGCGCAACGGAGTGAGCGGATGGAAGGTATTCCTATGAAAACATAAAAGGCGGCTCCGGGAAATCCCAGAAACCGCCTTCCGACCGAGAAAGCCCAGTCCATGAGATCATATTCAGATACCAACCAGACAAAGTCAACCCCGCACTTTGGCTCTTCGCTCAAGGCAACACTCTACAGAAGTATAAAAATTCAATTTTCCTCCTTCTGAACCCATAGCAAATGAACGGCGATTTCTCTGCGACCGGACTTGCCGAAGTTGACTTGTGAAAACCTTCCCACCATCGGAATGGCTCGCCCTACGCACGGCTCATGAGCGGCGCGTGGAGCCTTGGATTGCGCCGAGGCTTTGCCGGGCTGCGCAGGGGGCGAAGCATCCGGTGGATGATTTTCTTTTCGAGTATTATCCGAACCGTCCCTCGCTCCTGAGGCGCTGGCATCCAGGACTGGGGATGATCCTGCTTGGCGACGAGGCGGAGTGTTATCTCGGCGTTCCGGGCTACCGGGCCGTGCAAAATGGCATCACTGCGGCACCTCTGCCGGATAAGCGGAAACCTTTTGTGGAGTGGCTGGGAGGGTTTCTGGATGGGAGCGCCAACCGTGCGCCGTTCTTTGGATGTCATGGTCTTCACGAGTGGGCGATGGTTTACAAAACAGAGGAAATCCGGCACGCATCGCAACCGCTTCGCTTTTCGCCAAGCGAAGTCGCGGCGGTTGTGGATTCGCTGCCCTTGAGATGTTCGCACTACGACGCTTTTCGTTTTTTCACCCCGGAAGCGCGCCCGCTGAACCGCCTGCAGCCGACGAGGCAAACCTCGCCGCACCTCGAGCAACCGGCCTGCCTTCATGCGAACATGGATCTCTACAAATGGGCTTTCAAACTCGCGCCATGGTGTCCATCCGACCTCATTGCCGACACTTTTGAACTCGCTCGGGACATCCGCGAACTCGACATGCGAGCGAGTCCCTATGATCTGTCCTCCTTCGGCTACGCGGCCGTTCCGATCGAAACGCCAGAAGGTCGTGCGGAGTATGAGAGATACCAAAGAGTCTTCGCGGAAAGAGCGCGTCCGCTGCGTGAGAGGCTGATGGATTTGTGCCGGGCTCTGCTCGCCGAGAATGACTAAAAGACCTGCTTGATTTTGGCATCCCCTGCCCGTTCGCCTGCATGGCGACCGATCAATTGGGAACCCAATGGCGACTCGGGTGTCAAAACAACGATCGTCTTTTTGTTCCAGACAACTTCTGTTCCTCCCCCAGCTGTGGCGATGAGGAAAAATTCCGTCTCCTTTGCAAATTCCAGCTCCACAAATGCGCCGATATCGATCCCCTCACCTGCCGCAAAATCACGGATTGGCATTTTCTCAATGACCTCGGCTGCCGCTGCCGCCTCGAGTGCCTGCCGCGCCAAGCCATCCGCCAAATAATTCTCCTCTGTGGAGCGCGTGTCGTATTTTCCCTCAGATTTACTCTCAGGGTCATTCCCCTGCTCGCGAGTGCGTCTGGCCGCAGCTTGCCGACGTTCAAAATCCACCCTCAAGTGCTCCAAAACAACTTCTATGATCTTCGTTTTTTTCATGGGAAATGCGTGGACGATAATTGATGGGCTCCAACTACAGGCTCTTCAAAAGCGCGGGCAGGCGGTCGGCAAGAGTCTGGAGAAGTTCAGAGCCGGATGCATCGGGGCGGAGGTCGAGGCTTGGCAGAAGGCCTGAGGCAGCGAGCGCGGGGCCTTCGGCGATGAGTGTCTCCCGTAGGCGGGAGGAAATGACGGCGGTATGAGTGGGCTTGGCATCCTGCGCGGGTATGCTGCTGAGGACACTACGGGCGAGAGCGAAGATTGAAGCCCACGGAGTCCAACGAGGGAGAGGTTTTCCGGATGTCAGGAAGGCCCAGTCGGTTGGTTGGATATTATAACGGGCATGGGTTCGTCTGGCAGGGGTCGCTTTGTGCCGGGCAGTCTGCTCCTGACTGATCAAATGACCGGAAAGCAGCATTTCATGGAGAACGGCCTGAAGAGTGCGCGGCGCGTATCCAGTGGCACGCGCGATTTCTGCTGCTTTGGCGGCAGTCTCGCTACCTGCGAGATAGAGCAAGATTTCCACACGAGCACTCACCCCGATGAGTGCCCGCAATGAGGCCATGAGATTTGGAGCAAGCAGAGGCTGAGGCGCACGGCTCATGCCACGGGGGGCGAACACACTTCGCTGAAGACCCCTTACCTGGAAGATTTCATCTAAAGTTGAAACATGCGGACCTTCATTGCCCGGGAACAGTGGCTCCAGCACCAAGTTGGCGTTGATATCAGCCCCTCTCTTGGCGATGGCCTTCCAGCGTGGCTGGGAGCCATTTTTCACAAGCCAGTCGGCGATGGATGTGAGGACTCGTTCATCACCCAGAGCGTGGCAGCGCTGAAGGTTTGCAAGCCGCTGCAGGTTGATGAGTGAACCATGGCACACCAACCAGTCGAAGGCCTCATCAAACAAACGAGGATCGTGGCGCCCAAGCGAGGTGGTCGCCAGCACAAGGGCCTCCAGGTCGATGAGACGAGCTTGATTTGCAGGGTGAGCGTGGCCTGAGACACCCAGGCTACACCACTGCCGCCAAAGCAGGTCGAGCGAGGCTTCCTGGCAGCTGTTTCTAAATTCGATTTGAGAGGTGTTCATAGCCGAGAGATGTGAGCGTGTTCCTGACAATTTGCGGAAAAACTTCGCCTGCGTCTTGAGTCAGCACCCAGCGAGCGGCGAGGAGCAGTTCCTCCTCCGACGGTTGGAGTGCCCTTAAATCGCTGACATGGCGCCCCGGTCCCTGATCAATCGCTGCAAAAAGTTTGAGATGGATGAGGTCGAACCGGTCCGGGTAAAAAATGGTGAGATACGGGCCGTAGTCGCGACGGGTGAGGCGTGAGAGAAACCCCACTGGCAAGCCAGCCTGTATCTGATCGGCAGGTCCTGTATTGAGCCAATTCGGATCGAGTTGGAGCTCGCGGGCGACTTTGCCAGCCGCCCGTAATAATGCTGGAGACAACGGTCTCGGGTCCACAAGACCCAGCCCTGGATCGACCCCAGCCATGATGTCCATATCTCTTGTCGTGCGGGAAACAATGCCCAAAGCTATCAGGGCGCTGCCACCAATAACGACCAACCTTTCAGGATCCGCCTGATCAGCTTCGAGAAAGGCGGCGAGGGCAACCAATGCTTGCTCAAGTGTGTCGGGCTCAATACGGCTCATCTCAATTTACGCTAATTATTGGCGCTAATTACGACAATAATTAGCGTTTATTCAGTGAAAGCAACTCAAAAAAAACTCAAAACGGGCTTTCATAAAAACGGAATTTGAACAAGCAGGACATTCGGATCGCATGCGGCGTGGAGGATGAGTAGAAGTGGCCGATGTCTTGGCTCGAAATTCTGTCCCTTCTTGCGGCCGCTTTTGCGGCGGGGGGTGTCAATGCGGTGGCTGGCGGGGGGACGCTGATTACTTTTCCGGTTCTCATTCTTTTTGGTGTGCCTCCGGTGATTGCAAACGCGACGAGCACGCTGGCTCTTTTGGCGGGGATGGGTGGGAGTCTGTATGGCTACCGTCGGCATTTGGCGGATGTGCGGCCTTGGTTCACCACATTTATTCCGGTGAGCATTGCCGGTGGGTGGATCGGGAGTGTTTTGCTGACGCGCGGGAGCGAAAAAATGTTCACCGAACTCGTCCCTTATCTCGTTCTTTTTGCGACCGTGCTTTTCATGCTGCAAGGGGTCTTGCGGATGCGGTTGGCGAAGAACATTTCAACCGGGGAGTCTGCGAAAACGGGCAAGGCCCATCTCTTCGCGGCGTTGTTCTTTCAATTTCTGGTGTCGATTTATGGCGGCTATTTCGGAGCCGGGATCGGAATCTTGATGCTCGCGACCCTTGGTTTCATGGGCTTCCAAGACATTCACCAAATGAACGCGCTCAAGAGTGTGCTGGGGTCGCTCATCA
>JBIIUB010000009.1:0-51574 GCA_044340205.1 Terrimicrobiaceae bacterium | reverse complement strand
TGGTGGCGGCCGCCTGGTTCACAGCCAGTGGTTTGATCGACTGGCCGCGAATGGCCCTCATGACTGCCGGAGCGTTTGTGGGATACTACATCGCCTCCACCTACTCGCAGCGACTCCCGCAAAAAGCCGTGCGGCACCTCATTTCCGCCATCGGGTTGATCATCACAGCGGTGATGTTTTGGAAACTGCACTGAGAAACCACCTGACGGGAAATTTTTTCCGTTGAGGGATCAGGTAAATCTTATTTCTCCACTCGGAGTGATGAAACGCTGGATGGTGGAGAGGATTTCCGGGATGGCGGCATCCATCTCCTCTTCGTTGAAGCCCACCTCTTTCAGCGCGTCCTCATCGGGCTCGTAGTAGAAGCCATCAACGCCGACACCATAGCCGAGTTGGGTGGCCACATGCTTGGCGGCGTGGATGAGGGTAACGATCTTTCGTTCCGCGTCGGGTGACTCGGAGGGAGTCTGGTAATAATATCCGACCGAAACGAAAATCGACGGGAAGCCCCAGTTTTCCAGGAGGGCCTTAGTGACTTGGGTGGATTCAAAACCGAGGATCACCTTTTCGGCTTCGCGCCATGTGGGAAACTCGTCGGGGACGCGGTTGGCGATGTCATCCAACGCCGTGAAATTTGCATAAGCGAGCGCGAACTTTCCGAGGTCGTGGATGAGCCCAGCTGTATAGGCCGTGGAGGCATCGGCGATTTGCATTTTTGTGGCAAAAATCTCGGCGCAGATGGCCACGCAAAGCGAGTGGCGGCAGAGATCGCCAGGTTCCCATCCGTAACCACGCACGGGATGAACCAGCCAGCGACCGGTGAGCGTGGAGGAGGCGATGCGGTAGAGAACCTTGCTGCCCAGCCGCAGGATCGCATCGGAGATATTTTCGCAGCGCTGATTGCTGGAGAAGTAGGCGGAGTTCGCGGTCCTCAGAACATCTGTGGCCAATCCGGTATCGAGATTGATGAGCATTTCCATCTCACCGAGATCCGAGGAGCTTCCTTCCGCGAGTTTCAGAAGTTTCGGAAGAATGGCCGGCGCGCAGGGAATGGAACGCGTCATTTCAACCACTGTCTGAAGATCGGTTGCAGATTTCATTAACGGATGAATTCGGGTTTGGAGGGAATTTTCACAATCACATCGCCGGTAAGGTTGTTCAGTCGAATCGAGCGGTTCACCCGCCCACTGACTTCCCAAGCGATGACATCGAGTTCCATTTCTTGGCTCAGGCGGTAGAACATATCGATGTTCTTTGAGCCGATCCTGAAATAGTTATCAGTCGCCATGAGCTGGGCTCCGCCGAAAACCTTGCAGCGGATGTCCTGCTTGCGGGCGCCCGCGCGGATCAAGGCGGCCAGCAAACGGGTAATGCCGGTATCGAGAAACATGGCTTCGCGGATTTTCTGTCCCTCGTGGATTTTGGAACTCGGCAGCATGGCATGAAGGAGGCCGCCGATGCGTCTCTTTTCATCGTAAAATGTGACGCCGAGACACGAGCCCAGAGCATGGGTGACGATGAAGGTGGATGGCTCGGTGCTGATCTTCAAATCGGCCACCCCGACGATGATGGATGGCATTTGATCGGCTACGGGATTGAAGGAATGAGCCATTGAGATGGAGAAAAGGTTAGTCGATTTCCTTGATGAAGAAAGCGTAATTTCGAGATCTGCCCCTCTGCAAGGATCGGAGGAAAAGAAGTCGTTGCCTTGCCGATGCGGCTTCGCACTGCCAAGGTGGACGTGCGGAATGTTTGAGATCAAAGAAAAACCAAAGATGGTGGAGCGGGCTGTGCTCGTGGGGGCGTATTGCGGGAATGCCAGCGAATCGGAGGCGTCGAGCCTGCTTGATGAGCTTGCGGAGTTGGTCAACACCCTGGGCATCCCGATTGTTGCCAGGCAGCTTGTGCACCATCGCGAGCCTCATGCCCGTTATTTGATGGGTTCTGGAAAAGCGGAGGAGGTTGCCGCCTTGGCCAAGGATTCGCAGGCCGATGTGATCATCTTCGACAACGAACTCACGCCATCGCAGCAAAGGAACTGGGAGAAACTCACCGGCATGCTTGTGATCGACCGGCAGGAGGTGATTTTGGACATCTTTGCCAAGCGGGCCCAGACGCGGGAGGCCAGGCTACAGGTGGATCTGGCGCGAATGGAATATTCTCTGCCGCGACTCGTGCGGGCGTGGTCACACCTTGGCAAACAAGGTGGCGGCATCGGGTCCAAGGGCGAGGGCGAGTCCCAGCTCGAGCAGGACAAACGGAAAATCCGTGGCCAGATCGACCGCTTGAAAAGTGAGCTGGAGGCTGTGAAGCGGCGCCGCGCCACGCAACGCAAGGACCGCAAACGCGCCCCGGTGCCCAATGCCGCTATCGTCGGCTACACCAACGCTGGCAAATCTTCGCTCCTGCGAGCGCTCACTGGCGCACAGGTGCTCGTGGAGGACAAACTCTTCGCCACCCTCGACACCACAACGCGCAAGATTGCGCTGCCGAACAATCAACCGCTCCTGCTCACCGACACTGTGGGATTCGTCCGGAAGCTGCCGCATGGATTGGTCGAGGCCTTCAATGCCACTTTGGAAGAAGCAGTGATGTCCGACTTCCTCATCCATGTTCTCGATGTAAGCCAACCGGAGGTGATGGAGTTTTATGAAACCACGCGCAGTGTCCTGCACGAACTCGGAGCCGACTCGAGGCGCACGCTGATCGTTTTTAATAAAATCGACAATGTCTCAGACGAATCCGTGCTGCGCGAAATGCGCTCAAAGTTTCCTGAGGCGGTTTTTATTTCCGTAAAAACGGGAGAGGGATTGCAGGAACTCGTCAGCCGCATCAGCGAATTTGTGGCGGACGATTTACTCACCATGGAGTTGCAGATTCCACAATCGCGTGCGGATCTCATAGCGCGCTTGCACCGCGAGGCCGATATCCGGCACTCGGAATATATCGACAACGAAGTGCGACTGCGCGTGAGAATCACACCCAAGGCGGCGGCAGCCTACTCAGCCTTCCGCGTGGGAGTTTAGCGTTTCTAATAGAGCAAGAGCCTCCCCTGCGAGAAACAGGGAGCCTGTGATGAGGATCGGGAACGAAGTCTCCGAGGCGGCCTTGATGGCGCTGGGCAGGTCATGAAACTCGGAGGCGGGCAAGTCGGTGGATTTTTTGAAATGAGCCGGGTCCTCGCTTCGTTCGCTTTGAACGGGGACGAAAAAGAACTGATGGCCGATTTTTTCAAGCAACCGGAGCATGTTGGCGTATTCCTTGTCGAGGAGGGCGCCAAAGACGATGGATGCCTTTTGATTTCCAAAAACCTCGATCCATGTGGAAACAAGAGCCTCAGCGGAGTGCTCGTTGTGGGCCCCATCGATCACGAAACGCTCCCCCACCCTTTGGAATCGTGCGGGCCATTTGACGGAGGAGAGACCTTTCTGGATCGCCGCTGGCGGGCAGTTCAGGCCTGACATCTCGAGGGCTGCGATGGCTACGGCTGCATTCCAAAGCTGGTGAGGGCCCGCTAGGGCGACAGGGACATCTGCCGGCTTGTCGACGATGCGTAGCGCGCTTCCGGTTTCGCGGGCCTTCGATTGCAAAACCTCAGCGGCCGCGGCCTGCTGTGGAGCTGAAACCACAGGAACACACTGCTTGATGATGCCTGCCTTCTCAGCTGCAATTTTTGAGAGTGTGTCGCCCAGCCAATTCATGTGATCCATCGCAATCGGTGTGATCACCGAGACGAGCGGAGTTACGGCATTGGTCGAGTCCAAGCGCCCTCCCATGCCGGTCTCAAGAACAACGACATCGCACCCCGAGCGCGCAAAATGATCCACTGCCAGAACCGTAGCGAGTTCAAAGAAGGTGGGCTTGTGTTCCCAGTTCCTTGTGGCCTCGCGCAGGCGCGTGAGGCCGGCGGCGGTCTCGCTGGCGGGTATCATGGTGCCATCCACGCGGATGCGTTCACGGAAATCGACAAGGTGCGGCGAGGTATAGAGGCCGGTTTTGTAGCCTGCGGCACGGAGGCAGGAATCCAGCATGGCACAGACGGAACCCTTGCCGTTTGTGCCTGCGACATGGATGAAGCGAAGGCGTTCTTGGGGATTCCCCACGGCTTCGAGAAGCCGAATTGTATTTTCCAGGCCGAGCTTGATGCCGGTGAACTGGGCGTCGTTCAACCAGTCCAGCGCTTCTTCAAATTTCACTTGGTGCCGAGGTAGGCGAGCAGGTCTCCGAGTGTCTGGCGCATTTTCTGCCTATGCACGATGAGATCGACGAGACCGTGCTTCTCAAGAAACTCGGCGGTTTGAAAATCTGGCGGGAGCGTCTGGTGGGTGGTCTCCCGAATAACGCGGGGCCCAGCAAAACCGATCATCGCCTTGGGTTCGGCGATAATAACATCCCCAAGCGAGGCGTAACTAGCCATCACGCCAGCGGTGGTGGGGTTTGTGAGAACCGTGATGTAAGGCAACTTCGCCTCGGCATGGAGGGCGAGAGCGCCACTGGTCTTGGCCATTTGCATGAGGCTCAGCATGCCTTCATACATGCGAGCACCGCCGGAGGCGCAGACGAGGATGACAGGCATTTTATTCTTGGTGGAAAACTCGATGACGCGTGTGATTTTTTCTCCCACGACAGAACCCATGGTGGCTGCGAGGAAGTTGAAATCCATCACGCCGAGGCCGACGGAAATTCCGTTGATTTTGGCGGCACCGGTGGTGACGGCATCGACGAGGCCGGTCTTCTGTTTGTAACTCTGAAGGCGGTCGGCATAGGTGGTCACGCCTTTGAAACCAAGCGGATCTACCGAGGACATCGAGGGATCGTGTTCTTGGAAAGAGTCGGAATCCACAAGGCTCTCGATGCGCTCGCGGGAGCCGAGGTTGAAATGGTGGTCGCACTTCGGACAGACCTGCAAGTTTTCGGAGAGGGCGAGATTGTGGATCACCTCGCCGCAGGACGGGCACTTGGTCCAGAGACCGGAAGGCATCTCACGGGTCTTGTTGCCGAGTGCGCGGAGGATGGGTTTTTTAAAAATAGCCATAATGTGTGCTTTCTAACCTCGCGCCAAAGTGAGGGCGCGAACGGACTCTGCTCCTTGCTCCAGGAGGACGGCCGCACAGGCATCGAGGGTCGAGCCGGTTGTCAGGACATCGTCGATAAGGAGCAGGTTTTGATCTGTCACAGACGCATTCTTGCGCAGTGAAAAAGCATTCCGCAAGTTTTGCCTTCGCTCGCTGCGATCAAGGGCGGTTTGAGTGCCTGTGTATCGACTGCGTGCGAGAACATCATGCACTGGAATACCGGTCGCGCGAGAGAGGCGTGTGGCGAGGTGAGCGGATTGATTGAACTCGCGTTCGCGGAGGCGCTTCGAGTGGAGCGGGACTGGGACAATTGCATCAAAATCCTCCCCCGAGAGGCGCTCGTCTGCGAGGCCTTGGGCGAGAATCCGGCTGAGAACTTTCACAATCCAGATTTCACGATTGTATTTGAGGCGGTGGATCAATTCGCGGATGACGCCTCGGCTGCGGACGACAGAGACGGCGCACTCAAAATGAAACGCGGCTCCCCGGCAGTTCGGGCATTCGAACTCGCCGGCCAGCCCGTCGAACGGTTGAGAGCAAACCTGGCAGCGCGGGGATTTGATAAATTCGATGGTGGACTCGCAAGTTGGACAAAAATCCCGTTCTGAATCCACAGCCAACGCGCACCCGGCGCAGTGTGCGGGAAAGAAAAGCGTAAGGAGCGGTTCAAGCAGGGCGGGAGACACGGCGGAAGTATATCCAAACCAAAACGCAGGTCGTGAGAAGAACCAAGGCGGGAACAAGTCCTGTCGGCACAGCACCGCTTACCACATTCGGCCCGACCCATGGCAGGAGGGAATCTGGTGGCTTGGGACGGAACTGCGCCACGAGTTGGAGGGACTGCTGGCCAAAGATCCAGCCGGCATGCAGTCCAATCGCGATAAAAAGCGAACGCGTGTGAAGCGTGGCGTAGGCGAGAAGGATGCCTGCAATCAGCAGGGAAAGAAAACCCCAGCCGAGGAGCGGCCATGGCGGTGCGCTGGAAAATGCCAACGGCAATTGCTCAAAGCCGCTGAACCACCCCACGGGAGCCTCCATCGGCTGTCGCGAGGTTCGCATGAAATGAACGAGCGCAAACAAAGCCGCTGATAAAAACGCCGCCGCATGGCGGGACATCACCGAGACGGCAAGGCCGAGCAGAACGCCCCGGAAGAGGAATTCCTCGATTGTGGAAACCACCACCGCCGTGCCGCCGATCCGCAGGAATCCGAAAGCGTCGACATTTGCCTTTGGAGAAAAAACGCCCGAGAAGATGTAGGCCGCCCCCATCAAAACAACGGGAACCAAGGCCAGAAAAAAGCCGAACGACAGGTCGCGTTTCCATTGACTGTTTGGCTGAAGTCCGAGATCCGAGAGGCGGCGCACACCCAGACTGCGAAAGGCCGGGTAGAGAAGGACGATAGCCGAAATCTGAACACTCCGGCTGAAGTAGCGATGGAAAGGAAAGCCCTCAACAATCGGGAGAACACCAATCCCGGCGAGCCATGAGCCCACCCAGTAGAGCGGAGGGGAAAGCAGACAGGCGAGAAGCACGACCCCGCCGAAGTAGGCGAATAGGCGGAAGAGAGTTGGAAGACCGGCCGGTTTGGAATTCACGACATGATTTCTATGAGTTAAAAAGAGCTCGTATGCGAGATGTTTGGAACACGCAGTCATTGGTCGAGAGCGATAAGAAACACCTTTGGCACCCCTTCACACCGATGAAGGAATGGTGCGCGGAGGACTACTCGCCACTTGTCCTTGTGGGAGGCCAAGGCTGTTGGTTGGAGGACAGCGAGGGCCGCCGCTACTTGGATGGCAACTCCTCGATTTGGACAAACATCCATGGCCACGCTCATTCATCAATCAATCGTGCGATTCGCGACCAACTCGAGCGCGTGGCGCATGTCTCCTTTCTCGGCACGACCAATCCGAAAGCAATCGAACTGGCTGCGCGCCTTGCGGGCTTTTTTCCCGAAGGGACATTGGAACGCGTCTTTTTCAGCGACGATGGATCCACCGCCATCGAGGCAGCCATGAAAATGGCGGTTCAATTTTGGCAAATGGAGGGACATCCAAACCGCTCACGGTTCATTTCATTTGAGAACGCCTACCACGGCGACACGCTGGGCGCGGCGAGCCTTGGGGGCATCGGCGCCTTTCATCGAGATCTGGCCGGCCACCGGTTCCCTGTGACGCGCATCAACTCCCCTGAGGAACTCGATACGATGCCGGGATTCCAACATGGCGATGTGGCGGCTGTCGTGATCGAGCCGTTGATCCAAGGCGCGGCCGGCATGAGAACATGGCCGAAGGGAATGCTCCGAACCCTCCGCCAAAAATGCGACGAGGCCGGTGTGTTTTTGATTCTCGACGAGGTGATGACAGGCTTCGGGCGCACGGGAACGATGTTTGCCTGTCAGCAGGAGGAGGTCATTCCCGACTTTCTGTGTTTGGCAAAGGGGCTCACCGGCGGGTATGTGCCGCTGGCAGCGACTCTCACCACGAGGCGGGTCTTTGATGCCTTTCTGGGCGAGGTCGAAGAGGGAAAAACCTTCTACTACGGCCACAGCTACTCAGGGAATGCGATAGGATGCGCCGC
The DNA here is from genome assembly GCA_044340205.1 of Terrimicrobiaceae bacterium. GTDB lineage: Bacteria > Verrucomicrobiota > Verrucomicrobiia > Chthoniobacterales > Terrimicrobiaceae > UBA967. The sequence continues at coordinate 43,918 of JBIIUB010000009.1, read as the reverse complement.
CGCGTCGGCCAGCTTGGACATCTTCCGCGACGAATGCGTGCTGGAAAAGTTGGGACCAAAAATCGAGCACTTGAGCGCGATGCTTGCAGACCTGAAAAATAACGCTGGCATCTATGAAACCCGCCAGTGCGGTTTGATCGCGGGCATCGAAGTTCGCCAAAAGACTGGCGAGGCTTTTCCATGGGCTTGGCGTGTTGGGGCCAAAATCTGCCTGGCGGCAAGGCGGCATGGAATCCTGACAAGGCCGGTTCTGGACACCATTGTCTTCATGCCTCCCTTGAGTGTGAGTCTCAAGGAGATGGAAGACGGCCTACAAGCGATTCGCAGAGCGACGCAGGAAGTGTTGATGCAGGTGGACGCCTGACCTGCGTTCAGGGGTTGCGTCCGGCTTTTTCAGCGAGAATGCCCCTTGCCACGGCTTCTGCCAGGCGCTGACGCACGGCCGCCGTCTGCACTTTCCGGTTCTCGGAGGGATTGGAAACAAATCCCAATTCGCAAAGCACGGCCGGACGCTTGTTGTTTTTCAGGACATAAAAGCCGCGATACTTGATGCCTCGATTAAGGGAACCCGAGTCTCTGACAACCTCTCGCTGAATGTTCGCGGCCAGACGCGAACTGCGCGGGCCATAATAAAAGGTTTCCACACCGGAAGGCTTCGACCGTTTCACCCAGTTGTAATGGATGCTCACAAAAACGACATTTCGGAGTTTGTTGGAAATCGCAACTCGCCTATCCAAGGGGATGAAATAGTCCCCCGAACGAGTTTCCACCACTCGCAGGCCGGAAGCACGGAGGAGGCGGGACACCCTGCGGGCTGTATCCAATGCGAGTAGTTTTTCCGGAGCGCCGGTAACGGCTCTTGCCCCTGAATCATGTCCACCATGGCCGGCATCGATGACCACAGTGTCGAAATCTCCAGTGGGCTGAAGACCGCGTGGAGCACGAAATGTCTCGCTAGTCTGGCAACCTGAGAGCAGCAGGACCGCCAGCACGCAGGCGAGCGAGGCCAAAAGCCGGGTGAAGTGGCGGTTTGTGCGGTTTGTTTCCATGAAGACTTCCCTACCCTCCCCTCGCAAGAGGGAAGTTACAAACATAGGAACCGATGCTTGGCGGGCGCAATCATTTTAGTCTCGATTTCGGAGACCGGGAACGGATTGTTGAACGCATGTTGGCAAAACGAGTGATTCCATGTCTGGATGTGACCGATGGTCGCGTGGTGAAGGGGACGAAATTTCTCAACCTCCGAGATGCGGGGGATCCCGTCGAGTGCGCGAAAATGTATGACCGACAGGGAGCGGACGAGCTGGTTTTTTTGGACATCACGGCCTCGAGCGACGGCCGTGCCACGATGGTTTCTGTGGTCGAGCGCACAGCCGAGCAGTGCTTCATGCCGCTCACAGTGGGCGGAGGCATACGGGCCGTGGAGGATTTTCGCACAATGCTTCGCGCGGGAGCCGACAAGGTCAGCGTGAACACCTCGGCTCTCCAGCGGCCCGAACTCATCAGCGAAGCGGCGGAGGCATTCGGTTCACAATGCGTCGTGGTGGCAGTGGACGCCAAGCGCGATGGTCCGGGCAAGTGGAGGGTTTACACCCATGGCGGCCGCAAACCCACGGAACGCGATGCCATCGAGTGGATCGTCGAAGCCGCTCGGCGTGGTGCGGGCGAAATCCTGCTCACGAGCATGGATGCGGACGGCACATGCGGGGGATATGATTTGGAACTGACGCGCGCCGTTTCGGAGTCAGTCGGCATACCGGTGATTGCCAGTGGTGGCGCGGGCGAACTCGAGCATCTCGCCGATGTGCTGAAAGCGGGACGGGCCGATGCCGTTCTCGCCGCGAGCATTTTTCATTTTGGAAAACACACGGTCGCCGAAGCCAAGGAGCACCTCGCCTTGCGGGGCCTGCCAGTCCGAAAAAGATTCGACGATTGATCGCAGACCGCGACGGGTTAATTCTTGAACGATGAACCGCACAGAAGCCGCATTCACTCCAGAGAGTGTAACTGAGATCCTGAGACGCGAGGGACTGCGCATCACGCGCAACCGGCGCGGCATTCTCCAGGCGCTTTTCAAGTCGGGCCAACCGATGAGCCTTCAGGAGATCCAGTCAGCCGCCTCCAAGTATGAAGGTGCCCAGCCCGACTACGCCACGGTCTTTCGAATGATCCTGCTGATGGAAAAGCTCCATCTGGTCCACAAGGTGAATCTGCAGCGCTCGTGCAGCTACTATGAGATCAGCGATCCCCGCAAACACTACGACCACCTGATCTGCCGCTCATGCGGAAGCGTCGTCTTGATCGACATCCCCTGCCCTATTGGTGATGCGGAGAAGCGGATTGCGCAGCAGTATGGGTTCCGGAACTTGAGCCACTCGCTCGAGTTCTTCGGCATCTGCGCGACTTGCGAGTGAGAGCTTGATTGCCCTGTTAGGAAGAAATTCCAAGGGGAAATAAAAAGACCCGTTTGGCGTTAACCAAACGGGTCTTTTCTACCACGGAGGGGAAATTAGATCGCTCCCTTGAAAGCTTTGCCAGGAACGAAACGGACAGTCTTCGAAGCTTTGATTTTGATCTTCGCGCCAGTCTTTGGATTCACACCAGTGCGAGCTTTGCGGTTGCTGATTTTGAAAGTGCCGAAGCCAATAAGTTGGACGGTCTTTGTTTTTTTGACGCCGAGTTTGATGGCGTCGATGACAGCGTTCACAGCGCGTTCTGCGTCCGCTTTGGTGGAGTCGAGGGTTTTTTGGACTGCTACGGTGAGTTCAACTTTGTTCATGGTTTTGTATGTTTGGTGGAGTTGGTTGGAATTACACTGACGGGATGAAGAGCAACAAATGAGCGGCTCGCTGTCAAGCGGAGCGGATTATTTTTCTCAAAATTTTTCAGTTCGACTCGTCGACAGGAATCGCTGCTGGAGTCGCGGCCTCCGGCTCGGGAGTCGGGCTTGATTGCGGAGCGGAGGCAGGCGTCGCTTTTTTCGAATTGGAAGTTTTGTAAATTTCGCGGAAGAGTTTTCCGATGAGTGGAGCGGCGTGGGATCCGCCACCAGTCTTGACTCCCGGCTCGCCCTCGTAGAGTGCCGCGAAGGAATATTTGGGATTGTCCGCAGGCAGGAAACCGGCAAACCAAGCTGCGATGCGCTGGCGATCAGTCGGCCCCCATTGCGCGGTTCCGGTCTTTCCGGCGACTTCGATTCCCTTCACAGCCGCTTGGTGGGCCGTTCCCATGCCATCACTCGTCACTCCCACAAGCGCACGGCGGAGTTCTTCACGAACATCCGGAGCGACGGGAATCTGCTCGCGGATGCGGTCGGGATAGGCGGCGACGACTTTGTTGTCGATCGACTGCACTTGCAGCACCAGTCTGGTCTGGTGGAGGAATCCGCCATTGGCCATGACGCTCATGGCCTGCGCCATTTGGAGGGGGCTGATGAGAATGTCGCCCTGGCCGATCGAGAGGTTGGCGACATCGCCGCCCTTGATGGTGCGTTTGTGAACACGCATCATGTAATTATTGTCAGGAATGTTTCCGGAGGCCTCGGAGCGAAGGGGAATGCCTGTGCGGCGACCGAGGCCGATGCGCTTGGAAAAGTCGATAATGGGCTCGGGTCCCATTTTAAGACCGGCTTGGTAGAACCAGGTGTTGCAAGATTGCGTGAGGGCCTGCTTGAAAGTAAGACGCCCGGCGTCGACTTTTTTCCAGTTGCGGAAAGTGTGGTCGCCAACGGTGAAGGATGTAGGGCAACTGAAGGTCTCCTTGGGTGTGATGCGCCCGGTCTCGAGACCGGCAAATCCCACGAAGGTCTTAAAGGTGGATCCCGGCGGATAGGCCGCGCGGAAGGCGCGGGGAACAAGCGGGTCGGCAGGATCGTTTGAGTAGAGCGCAAAGACATCTGGACGCACGATTGGGACAAAATCATTCGGGTTGAATGACGGGTAGGAAGCCATGGCGAGTATCTCACCGTTGTTGGGATCCATCGCCACAAGCGCTCCGCGGTTTGTGTTTTTTGCGAGCACCTTTTCCGCCTCCTGCTGGAGCGTGAGATCGAGAGTAGTGATGACATTGTAGCCGGGCACAGGCTGGCGGGCCACGCGCTCGGAGACTTTTTTGCCATTTGAGTCGAATGTGATTTGCAGGAGACCCGGTTGCCCACGGAGTTCGCGGTCAAACACCTGCTCCAGACCTTCCCTGCCCTCGCTCTCGGAAAAGATGAGATCGTTGTTTTCGATCGGGCGCGCCGAGAGCGGTGCCTCGTAGCCTGTGTATCCAATGATGTGCGCGGCGAGCGGGCCATTCGGATAGAAACGCACATAGGTTTGGCGGAGCACCTGGTTGGGCGGCATGCTGCGCTGCACGGCCGAAAGCTCGCGGGGAAGGAGATCCGTCGCAAAATCCAAGGGTAGCACGCCCCGGTTCTTGTAGTGGTTCAGAATCGCAGAATCCGTGAGGCGGATGTCGCGGTTGATGAGACTCGAGGCGAGAGCCATTTGCTGGCGGGCGAAGGAGATGATTTTTGAATCCGGCCAATCAAGCGGCGTCGGAAAACTGATCGCGAGATTGTAGCTGACGCGGCTCTGGGCGAGTGGCTGTCCATTGCGGTCGGTGATCTGGCCGCGCGGGGCAGGAATGAGGAGAGAAAAGGTGCGAGCCTTGTTCTGTGTCTCCCAAGTGGGCTTGGGATTTTCAACCACGCCCGTGTTGTCGATCATCGTCTCACGCGCCATGAGGATCGCAGGAAAAAGAAAAACTGCAGCGAACCGGGAAAATTTCATGCAGCGAAGATAGCAAAAGCTGCCGCGCACTCGAACGGAAAACGCGAGCGGGTCGAAGTTTTCCGCCGTCTTTCAAAGGCACCCACCCCGCGCTGGCGTGTTGCAGTGGGCCGATTTGCACCGCAGAAAAAATTTTACGGAATTTTTTTAGTCCCCCAGCAGATGTCCGGACGAGGTTGTTAGGCTCCTTTCGAAATGATTACCAAAATCCTACGCCTCATCCAGTCGGCGCTGCTCTACCTCCACCCACAGCGCCTCATCAAGACGCAATTTGCAAAGCAGGAGGAGTTTTGTTTCGTTCAGAAAATACCCCCCTATCCGCCATGAAGTGCCGGCCATTTACGGCCGAGGAGGAACTCTGGGTTCCTAAAATAGCAGGTGTCGGCTTCGCGCACGCCACGACCGTGCCGCCTATATTCTTATGGTGAGTCTTTTGGATTAGTGTTGGAGCCAAGTGCGGAGGCAGGTGGCGACGGGGTTTTCGGGATTCAACAACTCGGGCTTGGGGGTTTGTAGGGCTGATATCAGGTGCACGGCCCACCAGATGAGCAGGAGGAGGATAAAGGCGGGCCAGAATTTTAGGAGAGGCTTTGAGGCAGAGCGCCAGTCGGTGATGGGGCGGTTGCGGGCGATTTCGGCTGCGCTTGCCACGGCGAGGAGAAGGATGAAACCAAGGGCAGGGATCGAGAGGGCGTTCAGGTAAAGCGAATGGGCGAAGTCCCCTCGGAGGGCGGCGCAGGCGGAGCGGGTGCCGCCGCAGAAGAGGCAGGGGAGACCGGTGAGGGCTTTGAAACCGCAGGGCAGCGCGGGTAGTGATGGATTCAGGCTTTTGAGGAGCGGGAGGGAAAGAATCAGAGCGGAGATGGCGATGATTCCAAGTCGAGCCAAGCGCTGGCGCGGCGTGAGTGGGGGCATGGTCAATCGTCCTCTTCAGAGGAATCCCGTTCCCGCAGCGAGGTGCTGTCGGCGGGAATCACAAGCGTGATCTCGCCTTTGGGCGGGTGTTTTTCAAAGTGGGCAATGAGGACGGCGGGCGTGTCGCGGCGGTATTCCTCGAAGGTTTTGGTGAGTTCGCGCGCGACGCAGATGGTGCGCCTTGGGCAGACGGCCTCGAGAGCGGCGAGTGTTTTGAGGATTCGGTGCGGGGACTCGAAGTAGATGCTGGTCTCCTGCCTCGCGGCTGCGGCGGCGAGTTCGTTGGCGCGGCGGCCGCTTTTGACCGGCAGGAAGCCGCCGAAGAAAAAACGGTCGCACGGGAAGCCGGAACCGACGAGTGCTGTGAGGACGGCGGATGGACCTGGCAGAACGCTGACGGGGAGCCCACGATCGATGCAGGTGCGGATGAGGCGGTAGCCCGGATCAGAAATACCGGGCATACCGGCATCGGTGATCAGGGCGACATGGGAACCTTCGGCGATGCGGTTGGCGACATCTTCACAGCGGAAGGATTCGTTGTGACCGTGCAGGCTGAGGAAGGACTTCTTGATGCCGAGGTGTTGGAGGAGAAGACCGCTGTGCCGCGTGTCTTCGGCTGCAATCAAGTCGGCGGATTTCAGGACTTCAATGGCGCGCAGTGTGATGTCCTGGCGGTTTCCGATGGGTGTGGGAACAACGCTTAGCACAGGAGGCGGCTTGTTTTACCAACCTTCGGTGATCTGAGCGGCGAGGTTGTTTGCAAGATCGGCGGCGGCGTTTGACATGGCTTGGCGCTCGATCGTTTGGAGGTCGTTGCCGCTAAAGAACGAGGTCTTGCCGGTGACGGTTCCGCTCATGAGGGTGGCTCCGGTGCTTTGATCGATGACATCGTAGCGGACATGCACGGTGAGACCGAATTCGCTGGTCGCAAGAACATTGTTCTGCACCGAGCGGAGGGCGTTGCGGTCGATCTTGGTGATGGTGCAGTTGAGTATGGCATCCGCCTGACCGGAATTGACGATGTGGTAGCTGCCATCCTGCTGGAGGCGCTTCACGAGGGTATCCGCGAACATGACCTCGATGCGGGATTCGTAGGTGTTGTTTTTAAATGTAGGAACCGACAGGTCGCGCACCGAGCGCATGGGAGTCGGGCGGATTTCGCCAAGTTTGTAACCGCAACCAGTGAGGGCAAGGACAACGGCCAGGAGTGCGACGAGCGGGGTCTTCATGGGTTGGGCAAGGCGGGTTCCACGGCTGGCATTGGAGCGACATCACGCGAGTCGGTGCGGAGCTTGGGACTGCTCACAACGGGCAACTCGTCAGGAACGATATCCTGTCTTGAGGGGCCGTTGAAATCAGCGAGCGAGGAAGTCTCGACTTGAGCCTGGAGGCGGCGGCGAAGGGCAGCGGTCTCGCCAGTCTGGGTCTGCTCGGGTCCGGAGCGGAGGGCGTCATCCCCCGCCTCGCTGCGGATTTCCTGCACGCGGTCGCGGGCCGTGACGGCATCTGTGGAATCAGGCGCGCGGCGGATGACATCGTTGTAGTAGATGGCGGCGGCGCGGTAGTTTTTGAAGCGGTCGTAGAATTTGGCGATGCTCATGAGGTCGCCGGATTCCTTGGAGCCGAGGCTCACGACATTGTCCTTGGCCTGGGCGGCTTTTTCGCTGGAGGGATATTGGAGCAGAAAGTCTTCGAAGGTGTTCTTTGCCGTAATGAGCGCGGAGAGATCCTGGGTTTTGCCGGTCTGCCCAAGTTGCATGTAAATGTAGCCAATTTGATACATGGCATCATCGGCGATGGAGCTGTTCGGGTAGCGGTCGAGGACGCCTTGATAGGCTTTTGCGGCCTCCTGGACGCGGTTCTGACGCTCATAGGTCAGACCCAGGTTGAATTGGGCGATGGGGGCGTTTTTGCTGTAGGGGGCGTTTTGAATGATCGAGGCGAACATCTCTTCGGCGCGGTCGGTGCCGGGCAGGAACGCGAGGCCGAGGAATTTCACTTTTTTCCCTGCGAGATATTCGTTGGCGATGACGACTTGACGGTTCACCGCGCGTTCGAAATTCGGCGTGTCGGGATATTGGGTGAGCAACTTCTGATACGAGTTGAACGCCTTCGAGCTGTCGCCAAGCTCTTCATAAATCTCGGCGATGCGGAATTGGGCCTTCATTGCCAGAGGTGATGCGGGGTGGTTTTTAATGAAGCGGCGATAGGCTCCGAGAGCGGTGGATATGGAACCCTCCTGATCGTAGGCGGCGGCCGCGTCGAAATCGGCAGTCTCCTCGGGGGTCACATCGGCATTCACTTGCTGCCGTTTGGGAGCCGGTTCAGGCTCGGTGGAATCAGGGGTTTGGGCTTGAATCAACGGGCAGAGCGCCAGCAGAGAAGCGAGAGAAATCAGTAAAATTCGAAACGACATCGCGAGGGGTGAAGGCTAAAGGAGCGGGCTTCATGGCGTCAAGATTTCCGCTTTCCTGGTAAAGGGCCCCACTTGCGCGGGGCGGCTGCGGCTGATACTAAGGAATCATGAAAGCACGAGTATTTTTTTCTCTTCTGATTCTACCGGCGGCTCTCATGGCGCAGGATTTTGTGGCACCGAAGGGGCGTGAACAGCAAATCACCACGCAGGCACCGGAGTTGAAACCCGAGGTGGATGGAATTGTGAAGCAGATTTTCGATGTGGAAAAACCTTGGCAACTTTTGAATCCGGCGGCTCCTGCCAGCTACGGAACTGGTGAGAAAAATGTCTCCAAGGATTCCGCCGCCGGAACGCCCTACCAAGCAGTCACTCTCACAGTTGTGGGTATCGAGTGGTGAACCTTACCACCAAAACAAGGCGGCTGTCGTAAGGATCGCTCCGTAGACAAGGCCCCCCAGCGCGGCCATCCGCCACACTTCGATTTTGGCGGAGAGAATTTTGATAGCGTCCCTAAGCAGGTAGGGCATGCCGACAAAGAAAAGTCCGGCAATGATCCAGGCATAGGCCAAGGAGACGAGGAGGAGACGGCTTTCCTCTGAGCGCAGGGCGCAGGATTCCAAGAGAGGCTCTGCGCCGAGGAGTAGAAGCATGCCCAACGCGCGCACAGCCAGAAACTCTTCGACATACAACCAAGACAAAACGGCTCCGGCGACGATGCCGAGAAGCATCAAATTCCGAAGTTTGGAAAATTCCCCGAGATCGATGTCCGTCACCAAAACAAAACTCCAGACAGCTGCCGCGAGGAGCAATACTGTGCCGGCGACGCGGGAACGGGGAAAACCGCGCGCAAAACGGATCGATGCAGGCGCGTTGATCAATCCCAAGGCGTGCGAAAAAATGAGCAAGAGACCGGCGACAAGGCCTGTCGTTTGCAGTGAGAGTTGGTAAATCATTTTCTTTTCTTTTTCTTGGTCGCAGCAGGTTTGACGCTTTGCTCCCAGAGGCGGTCGCCGAGGGCGGCCTGCGCTGCGGCGACTTGGGCCTCTTTTTTACTACATCCACATCCCCTGCCCAACTCGAGTCCGTTCCAGACGACGCAGCAAATAAAAACCTTGGAATGCTCGGGGCCAGTCTGGGAGAGGATTTGATAATCCGGGGCCGCCGGCTCGATGGCTTGCAGAATTTCCTGGAGGTAGCCCTTGGGGTTGATCTCATCGGGCTGGTTGGCGATTTCGGTGAAGACCGATTCCATTTGGCGCAGGATGAAAATACGGGCGGCGTCGAATCCACCATCGAGATAAATCGCGCCGACGAGGGATTCAAAAGCATCTGCCAAAGTCGAGGCTCGCTCCCTGCCTCCGCTCGCCTCCTCGCCGCGTCCCATCATGATGAAACTGCCAAGATCCAAGGCGAGCGCACGCTCCCTCAAGGCCGGTCGCGAGACAATGCGGGTGCGAAGTTTTGTAAGCTGACCCTCGCCAAAATCGGGGAACATGCGAAAGAGATGCTCGGTGACGCTGACTTGAATAACGGCGTCGCCGAGAAACTCGAGACGCTGATTGTCGAAGGGGTAGTTTTTTCGCTCCAGCGAGATGCTGGGATGCGTGAGGGCTTCAGCAAGAAGCAGTCCATTGCGAAACTTATAAATAATCCGCTCCTCGAGAGGATTCATTACTGATGGCTTGGCTGGATTGATTGTCATGTGAGCGACGGAATAAGCGTTAGCGTGAGGAGGACTTTTTTTTGGAACCACTCTGCTGTGGCGGTCCAACAAAGAGTGTGGGTGGCAATGAATTCGGCGTGATGAGGATTTTGGAGTTGAGACCGACGGTTTCGAAAAGCTCCACCACATCTTTTGATTTCATGCGGATGCATCCATAGCTGACAGGGCGTCCGATATTGCGCTCCTCGGGAGTGCCATGGATGTAGATATAACGCCGGTAGGCATTGCGATTTTTATCCTCCAGGCCCTCCAACCAAAGGATGCGGGTCACGATGGGATCGCGACCTGGAGCATTGACCGGCAGCACCTCGCCGGTTGGTTGGCGGCTTTTAAAGACAGCGCCATGTGGAAGCCCGTGGCCGATTTTTTCTTTGATTCTGAAAACACCGAGCGGGGTGGCATAAGAACCGGGCCTGTCGCCAAGACCGAACTTCGAGGTTGAGACAGGGAATTGAGTCAGAGGCTTGCCATCACGCAGGACGATCATTTTTTGTTCGGGCACACTGACAATCATCCGGTGGCGGTTGTCAGTGACACAACCTGATGCACAGAGCAAAACGAGGATAATGGCCACGCTCGCATGAAGGCGTAAAAACGACGCCTGTATGATCGAACGGAATGAAGAAAGAGTGCGATAAATCAAAGAAGACAAACCTCCAAAAATTTTTTCCGAGATGAAGTGAGCGGAGCGCATCAGCGTCAAGGTCAAATTCCCCCGCTGTTGAATGCTCCAGTGGCGGCATCCATGAATGCCTTCACTAAATACGGGTCTTTTTTCCGGGGCGACGACTCCACTCCGCCGGCGACATCGACGGCTGCGGGCTCAACGGTGCGGATGGCCTCGGCAACATTGTCGGGAGTGAGACCTCCTGCCAGGACGCAGTTGCGCGTTGGATTGGCGGCGACAAAATCCTTGAGCATCCGCCAATCGGCGACCCCGCCCGTGCCGCCGTAGGCCAACGGCGACCATGCGTCCAGAAGAAGGTGGGGCGTGGAATAACCAAGCGCTGCGTTCAGGGCGGCGGCATCCTTTACCCGCACGGCGCGAATCCAATCCTTCACGCCGCTGGCAAGGCAGTGCTCCGGCGTTTCATCTCCATGGAATTGGATGAATTCAAAGCAACCCGAGTCGCGAAGTCGCTCGAGCAGGTGGGGATCCGCATTCACCACTACAGCCACGCGATCGACCTTGCCCTCAAGCGAGCGGATCCAATCGAGGGATTCCTCCAGATCAATAAACCGCTTGGAACCAGAGTAAAAATTGAAGCCCAACGCATCCACCCCAGCCTCGATGCAGAGGTGCGCATCCGCTTCGTTGGTGATGCCGCAAATTTTAACGCCAATGCGCCTTGATTCGAAGAACCTCACTTGATCAGACGGGCATCGGCTTTTTTGATGGAGGGATGATGGGTGATGGTGTGAATGCGTCCATCGCTCGTGCGAAAAAATGAGCTCAAGATCCAACTCACGATGCTAATGATGATCGCCCCGAAAAAGGCATTCCAAAAGCCATCCACCTGAAATGCAGGGATGACTTGCGCCACGAAGAGCAAAAGCAAGGCGTTCACCACAAAAATAAATAATCCCATCGTTATTATGATAAACGGGATACTAAGCAAAAGAAGGAATGGTCTTACAAAAGCATTGATGATCCCCAGCAGGAGCGATGCGCCAAGGAGAGCCCCCAAGCTGGAGCAACTGATGCCGGGAATGACCTTTTCAGCCGCGAAAACCGCGACCGTTGTCACCATCCACCGAATCAAGAAAGCACTCACGAGAACAAGCTAAACGCTTTCGTTTTTTTTTTGAAGATTTATTTTGCAAACGGCTGATTCAGACCCAAAGATGCGGCCCTATGCCTGCAAAGAAAACCAACTCATCCGCAGCAGACAAGGTGAAAACCACCTCGACGAAGACCGCAAAACCAGCGGTCAAAAAAGTTTCAAAGCCCGCCAAGAAAGCCGCCGCCAAACCGACTACGGCTTCTGCGGTGAAAACCAAAAAAGTTACCGCCAAAGCGCCTGCCGCTCCGAAGGCGACCACCCCTCCGCCAGTGGTGGAGCAAACACCGGTCATCGCCCTCGAGGAAATCCAACTTCGTGCCTACTTCATCTCCGAAAGGCGTGAAACCATGGGCTGGCCCGGCAACTCCTCGACAGACTGGATCGAAGCGGAGGCCCAACTTGTTGCGGAAGCCAAGCGCCGCTTGAAAAAAAGCAGCTAAACAAAAGGACGCCGCCAGCGCGAATGCGATGCGGCCTTTCCATGAATATCGAAGACCGTCTCCAGAGGTTTCTCTACGCGAAGCCCCAAACCGCAGAGGCGGCTTTTGTGGCATCCAGCGCCACGCTGATCGGCGATGTCCACCTTGGCCGCGACTCCAGTGTCTTTTACGGCGCTGTGCTTCGGGCGGACATTGAAACAATTCGCATCGGCGAGGGAACAAATGTTCAGGATGGCTGCATCATCCACCTCGCTGACGACCTGGGAGTCAATATCGGGGCCAACTGCACGATTGGTCACGCCGCAGTCATCCATGCCTGCACAATCGGAGATCTTTGCCTTGTCGGGATGAAAGCTGTGATTCTGGACGCGGCGGAAATCGGCGACGAATGCCTGATCGGAGCGGGATCCCTCGTCACCTCTCGCACAAAAATTCCACCGCGTTCACTGGTCATGGGATCACCCGCCAAGGTAGTCCGCCAACTAACCGATGCCGAACTCGCCTCGCTGCGAGCCAGTGCCGAAAAATACATCGCGGTCTCACGCGCCCACGCCGCCCTGCAGGCCTCCAACGAATGAATCTTCCGAACAAACTCACGATGGCCCGACTGGGTCTGACGGTGGTTTTTGTCTTTTGCTTCGTCTTTGAGTTTCCACTTCGCTTCACAACGGCTTTTGCCGTTTTTGCCCTCGCGGCACTCACAGATATGCTCGACGGCATCATTGCCCGGCGTTGGAATCTCAGCACCGATTTCGGGAAGCTCATGGATCCGCTTGCCGACAAGATTCTGACGGCCTCCGCATTCATCTGTCTGATCTCATTCGGCGCAATTCCCGCCTGGGCCGTCATTCTGATCACCAGCCGCGAATTCCTTATCACCGGCCTGCGATCACTCGCGGCCGCGAAGGGGCATGTGATACCCGCTGACAATCTGGGAAAGCACAAGACGACATGGCAGATGATCACCATCACCTATTTCCTGCTCCTGCTCTCAATCACTGAAATCCAGCACCCCGCCTGGCTCCCAACCGCATGGTTTGTCGGGACGCATGCTTTCGTTCCTGTCACGGTGGTCCTCTCCGTCTACTCCGGCCTCGCCTACCTTTTCAAAAACCGCGAACTCATCAAAGCCGCCTGACATTTTTCCGGTGGCCGGTTGACACCAGAAAAAAACATCCCCATTTTCGCGGCGTGCATTCTTTTTCCTACATTGACGGCACCCTGCGCTGCGAGGGTGTGGAGCTAAATGAAATCGCCAATCGCTTCGGCACACCGGCCTATGTTTACTCCTCCGCAACGATCCGCGAAAACTACAGGCGCCTCGATGCCGCGTTGGCGCCTCTCGACCATCTCGTCTGCTACGCCGTCAAAGCCAATTCCAACCTAGCTGTTCTCAATCTCCTCGCCAAAATGGGGTCTGGATTCGACATCGTCTCTGGCGGCGAGTTGTTCCGCGTTCTGAAAGCCGGTGGACAGGCCGGGCGCTGCACTTTTGCAGGCGTTGGGAAGACGCGTGAGGAGATTTCCTACGCGCTCAAGGAGGGCGTTTACTCCTTCAATGTTGAGAGCGAGGGCGAACTCGCCCGCATCAATGAAGTCGCGGGTTCCCTCGGCGTAAAAGCCCCGGTTGCCATTCGAGTGAATCCCGATGTGGATGCCAAAACGCACAAATTCATTTCGACTGGAAAAAGCAAAAACAAGTTCGGCATCGGCATCGACCGCGCTGCGGAAGTCTACGAGGTTGCAGCGAAGCTCCCTCATTTGAAAATCCGAGGCGTGCAGACGCACATCGGTTCCCAGATTCTCGAGTCCGGCCCCTTTGCGGAAGCGGCAGCCAAACTGGCCTCGCTGGTTCAGGATTTGAAAAAAGCCTACGATATCGAGTTCTTTGATTTCGGTGGTGGCATCGGCATCGTTTACGACGAGGCCCTGAGCAGTGGAACTCCCGCGTGGTGGGAAGGCCAAGGCCCTTCGCGCCGCATCACGCCGGAGGATTACGCAGCCGCCATCATTCCCGTGCTGAAGCCCCTCGGGCTGCGCATTCTTTTCGAGCCAGGCCGCTTCCTCGTGGGAAATGCCGGAGCGCTTCTCTCCACCGTTCAGTATGTGAAGCAGACGCCTGCAAAAACCTTCACCATCATCGATGCCGCGATGAACGACCTCATCCGCCCCGCCCTCTACGAAGGTTGGCATGAGATCGTTCCACTTCGTCAGTCCACAGAGGACCGCACGCCGATGGATGTCGTAGGTCCCGTCTGCGAAAGCGGCGACTTCTTTGCGCAGGACCGCCCATTGCCTCCGCTCCATCCCGAGGACCGAATTGCCGTGCTTAGCTCGGGCGCCTACGGGTTTGTCATGTCGTCAAACTACAACTCCCGCCCGCTTCTGCCTGAAATCCTTGTGGATGGTGACAAATTCCATCTCGCCCGCGAGCGCCAGACTTGGGACGACTTGGTGCGCGGCGAATCAATTCCGCAGTAGTCCAGCTTCACTGCGCCTGCATTCCAACTATGCGGCCCGCGTAGCCGGTCATTTCGAGGTAGCCGCGCCCCTTGCGGTTGCCCTCGACAGACACACTACCCTCCCAGTAAGCGAATGGAGCGGAGGCTAGTTCTTGATCCGGAAAACGGGCGCGCACCGTGAGATCGAGCTGCTGTGAAGGGATTTTGATTTTCCAAGCCACGGGATACCGCCCCTTAGACTCCGAACTCGTCCACCAGTCGATGGGTTCCAGTTCAAAATCCGCCAAGTCGATTTTGTGGGCCTTGCCGGATGTGTCCACGAAGGTGCCGGAGGAGAATTCATCACGCCCGCCATCCTTCGTTCGAATTTGAAAAAGCATAAGCTCGCCGCCCTCTTCAAACTGGAGGCTGAACCAATCCCAGCCGCTTTGGTGGGATGCCAACTGATTCGTCGCCCACTCGTGATCGAACCATGTGAGCCCTTCGACAGCGTATTCCAGACCGTCTATGGCGACCGTTCCGCTCGTTTTCATGCGGGTCAGAGAGTAGTAATGCGAGGCCCTCCCCTCACCTGCCGCCTTCTGGCTGACCCCGTCGCGTCCATGGATTACGGGAGGCGTTGGAGAATCAATCTGGAGATCCACAACGACGCCATCCTGCGCGGCTTTCAAACGAAAATCATGCAACCCTGTGCGCTCGCACGACCAGTTCTCGATCCACGCGATCCGCGCTCCATCGTCAAAGCCGGCGTCCCCAAATGCCCCTCGCGAGAGCTTTTGAAAGTGGTGGAATTTTTTTCGGGAAATATCCGAGACCGCAAAGTGGGCGAATTTCACATCCCTCTGCAGGAATTGAGAAGTCGGCAGCGACCGCGAGGGATCGGCGACACCCTGCCGAAAAAAAGTGAGCTGGTAGCCGAGTTCCTCTCCACCCTTGGCCCGTAGATTGCCGGTGAAATACCACCACTCGGTTTTGAAACCAGGATGACTCCCGTGGTCGGAAGGGAATTGATAATTCCAACCTGGCAGCGCCACACGCCAGTCCGCAGGCGCCGTTAAAACGACAAGCAGAAAGCAACAGAGGCGAATGAGTGTTGGAAATTTCATCGAAGGACTCAATCAGCATACGCGCGGCGCGACTCATTCGTCGCCAACCAAATCGCCTGCAGGGAAGCTTGAACAAAGATGGAGAGATAGTAATCTTCCGGACCCTATGGCCGTTAAGACCGAAAAAGACCTCCCCGAGTTCCACCGAGCAAACTGGCTGAAAGCCATGAGCGCGATGCAGCTTAAAAATTACGGCTACACGATCCAGCTGCTCCAGACGATCTTGAAGAGCTGTCCCGAATTCCTCGCCGGACGCCAACTCGCACGCAAGGCCGCCCTGGCCAAGACCGGTGGCAAGAAATCGCTTTTCTCAACCGCCTCGTTCAGCGCGATGAAAATCCAGGCGCAGATCAAAAAAGATCCCTTGGAAGCGATCGATGCCTTGGAGAAGTGCCTTGAGACCGAACCGAACAATCCTCAGCTAAACCAGACCCTGCGCGAAGCGGCGCTTGAAGCAAAAATGCCGGAGATCGCCGCATTCGCTCTGGAGACGATTCTCGAAGCCACACCCAAGGATACCAAAACCCTTCACGAACTCGCCAAGCACCAACTCACATTTGGCCAACCGGACAAGGCTGTCGAACTCTACCAGCGTATTCTGGAAATCACCCCGAATGACATGACGGCGATCAAGGGCATGAAGGACGCCTCTGCATCCGCCTCCATGCAAAGCGGCGGCTGGGAGAAGGAAGAGACGACCTACCGCGATCTCATCAAAGACAAGGAACAGGCCGTCGCCCTCGAGCAGCAATCCCGCGTGGTTCGCAGCGACGAGATGATTGAAAATCTCTTGGCCGAGCTGCATACCAAGGCGGAGGCCGAACCCGGGAATATCGACACCTCCCGCCGCATCGCAGAGCTGTATGAGCAGAAGGAGGACTGGGAAAATGCCGCAAGCTGGTTCACCTACGCGGCCGCCCTCTCGAACAACTCCGACATGGCCCTCGTGCGCAAGGCCTCCGATTTGCAGATCCGTCAATTCGACATCGCCATTAGTGCACGCGAGGAATACATCGCCGCCAGTCCTGGCACTCCGGAGTCCGAGGCTTACGAGGCCGAACTACCTGCTCTCCGCGCCCAGAGGGCTGAACTCGCCCTGCAATTTGCCCGCACCCGTGTGGAGCAAAATCCGACGGATCTTCAATTCCGCTTCGAACTCGGCGAACTCCTCACAGAGCACGAGCGCTGGCAGGACGCCATTCCCGAACTGCAAAAAGCCAGGCAAAATCCCAATGTCCGCATGAAAGCCATGAGCCTGCTGGGCCAATGCTTCACAGCCCGCGGCATGCTCGACCTGGCTGCCAAAACCCTCTCGGATGCGGTTTCCGAACTCTTGGTCATGGATCCCGTTAAGAAGGATGTGATCTACAACCTGGGGCTCGTTTACGAAAAGATGGGCGACAAGGAAAAATCTGTCGATTGCATGAAGCAGATTTACGAGGTGGACTATGGATACCGCGATGTCGCTGCGCGGGTGGAAGGCTCCTACTGACAGAGAAGTGGGATTTTCCGGTTCGCAGAGAGATTCCCTGCCCGACTCCAAAGAATGCCGGATTACTTGATGCGAAGAAAAACTTTACGAGGCCATAGGATGCACTTAGGGTTTTAGATGTTCCCCACACCAACCGCATGGCCACAAATTTGATGGAAGCTTCCGAGCGTTCTCCAGATCTGCTTTCCCGCAGACCGGCCTCCTTGTTTCCCGCTGGATTGAAGGTGGCGCGCGGCTCGTTCCGTGAACGGGCGGTCATGCTGGCGCTTTTCCTACTGGATTGCATCTGGTGGGCTGGCATTTACATCGTGCTTTCAGAGTTGTCCGGCGACTTCAACCGCTACGGGTGGGCCGAGGTGCTTATCCCGACAGCCATCTCGGTTTTTTCGCTGAGCCTTATCGGAGGCTACAACACTCGCTCGGAGATGAAGTCGGTGGGCTACTCCAGCGAGCATCTCATCGCATGCCTGGCCGCCTTTCTCTTCTCCGCTTTTGCCGTCTATCTGGTGGCATCCTTCGGTGGAATCGTGGCCTCGAGCCGTTCGATTTTCGGCGTCACCTTTCTTGCCTTCAGCACCATTTCCCTCTTCCAACGGAGGCTGCTCTACTCCTCCAGACTGCTCCGCCGCAACCGCCGTCTGCTCGTCATTAGCGACACGGAGTCCGGCGAACGCTTCTATAAAAACTACACGATCAACGGGCAGAAACAGAACCTCCACTTCTTTGCGGCAGGCGATGCCGTGGTGGGCGCCAATGTGGCAGGTCCAGGAAGCCCGGTTTATTCAGCCTTGGCGAGTGATGTCCTGAAAAACCTCGAAGAAAATCCCGACACCGAGCACGAGGCGATCGTCATCGCAGCTCCGCCGGACCACTTGGACAACTCCATCCTGACCTCGCTTGTTGCGGTGCATTTCCAGGAACTGCCTGTTTACACGATGCACTCGTTTTTCGAGGCATATTGGCAAAAAATGCCACCCGACCTGCTCAGCCGCACATGGCCGTTGGACTCGGGTTTTCAGCTCGTTCAGCACTCGGCCTTTGCCTCCCTCAAGCGCGTATTCGATATCTTCTTGGCATCCCTCACACTCGTTTGCATGGCTCCGGTCATGGCGGTGGTCGCATTGTTAATCAAACTCGAAGGGCGCGGGCCGGTGATTTTCAGCCAAACCCGCGTGGGTCAGCACGGAGACCTCTTTACCCTCTACAAATTCCGCACCATGGAAGTCGGCAGCGAGTTCAAGGGACTCTATACCGTGCAAGGTGATCCCCGTGTGACACGCCTCGGACACTGGCTGCGCATATCCCGCTTGGACGAACTTCCGCAACTCTGGAATGTGCTGCGGGGCGAAATGAGCCTCATCGGACCGCGCGCCGAGTGGATCAAGTGCGTCGAACAATATGAGGAGGTCATCCCTTACTACCACTTCCGCCACCTTGTGAGGCCGGGCATCACCGGCTGGGCGCAGGTGAATTACTCCTACGGAGCCAGCGTCGACGACACCCTCGAAAAGCTCATGTATGACCTGTATTACATCCGCCACTTCTCACTCGTGCTCGACGCGACGGTGATCTTGAAGACATTGCATGTGATGATCTTCGGAAAGGGTCGTTAAACAGGGACAGAAAGACCTTGGAAAACAGCTCCCCAGCCACAGCCGCTTTGCCCAAGTCCGCCTGGATCGCTTTGGCCGCGCTGGCGGGGGTGTGGGGGATGGCGATTCGCATGCTCTGGACTGAGTGGGAGGTCGATCCACAATACGGTTACGGATTTTTGGTTCCCCTCCTCTGCGCGATCCTTTTTCTTCAACGCTGGCGAGAGCGTCCCTTGCAATGGGAGTCTGGCGAGCTTCTCCCATTCGCCATCGCCGCCATGCCGCCGCTTTTTTTTCTGGCGGCCGTGCAGCCTTTTTATGAAGCGAATCCCGAGTGGAGGATTCCCGGGATTCTTGGTGCGCTCAGCGCCGTGTTTCTGACGCTGGCCCTCCTTTGGTCGATCGGCGGGCCTGCCTGGGCGAGGCATTTTCTCTTCCCAGTTTGCTTTTTTCTCATTGCGATCCCCTGGCCGAGAAACGCGGAGGAGGCGATCATGGGCTTCTTCATGGAAAAAAATGCCATGGCGGCGCTGGAAATCCTCCACTGGTGCGGCTACGAGGCCATGAGGCGAGGCCACCTCATCACACTTCCCACGGGAACCCTTGGTGTGGAGGAGGCCTGCAGCGGCGTCAGATCGCTTCAGAGCGGCATCATGACCTCGCTGTTCTTCGGCGAGATTTTCAGGTTCAGCATTTTTTTCCGAAGTGTGCTTGTCTCCGTTTCGATCCTTGTCGCGTTGTTTGGAAACTTCCTGCGGGCGACGGTCCTTTCGATCATCGCCTCCAATGAAGGAGTCGCGGCCGTGGAGAAATGGCATGACATGGCCGGCTATGCGATCCTTGTCTCGACGCTGGTGACGCTCTGGGCGCTGGCACACTTTCACAACAGCCGCCGGATGAAAAAAAATCCCGCTCTCAGGGCCACCAAGCCTTCACGGGAACTGCCTCTAAGCATCCCTCGACCGGTCGTTGGCGCCTGCTTTTTCAGCATTTTTCTGTCGGCGGCGTCCCTTGCAGGGACTGAATTATGGTATCGAGCCCATGAAAGGGGATCGTCCGCCGAGAGCACATGGTCGATCAAATCCGGGATGCCAGGCACGAAGCCGGTTCCCATCTCCGACCGCACCCGGCGGATTCTGTTTTTTCCAGAAGGTTTTTCAGAGCGTTTTTTGGATTACGCCGGACGAAACTGGCAGATTTTTTATCTGCGTTGGCCTGCAGGACGAACGGCGATCCAGGCCTTGAACATCCACGACCCCAGAACATGTCTTGGCAGCATCGGCATGGTCTTGGAAAAGCAACTCCCAAGCATGACAATCCAAGTCGGCAAGGAGAGTTTCCGCTTTCGCGTGTTTTTGTTTCGCGACGCCGGGCGACCGGTTCTTGTCTTCCACTCCATCATTGCAGGAGGAGTTTCCACCGCGCATAGTTCTTCCGAAGATGAAACGCTCCGTGGCGAGGAATATACTCTGAAAGGACGCTGGAAGGTTGTGACCAAGGGAATCAGAAATCGCGGGCAAACACTTCTGGAAGCGGCTGTGTGGAATACCACGGACGCCGCCACAGCGGCCGACACGCTCGCAACCTTCCTCACGCGCGCCATGGAGGAAAACGGTTCATCGCGCCAATGAGTGACTCGAAGGCCAAAACCAGAAACTCCCGCAACACCGCAAGGAACGCCCAATCTGGCGTCCGCCGCAAAAAGCAGGTCGCGGAGGAGGAATTGCCGCCTCCACCCGCTCTGCCTCTCGATCCGCCAACTCCGCTCGAGTTGCCGGATTATGAAATCGACCACCATTCCCACCACTCCCCTGGCCACTTTCTACGCGACCTGATCGGAGATATACGGGCCCGCATCGTCTTGGCCCTCCTGATCTCAGGCTTGCTTTTGTGGGTAGCTATCCCTCCGGCCTACCAACAGCTCAAAGTCTGGCGCGCCATGAGATTTTTGGCGCAATCGGAGGTCGCTGCAAACGAGGGAAACATCCCGAAATCCATAGCCCTCATGCGGCGAGCTATTCTCATGGCGCCGAACGAGGAAAAGATTTTCCGCAAGGTGCGCCTGTATAATGCCTCCCTCGGTGACGCCGCCGCTTTGAACTCCCTTCAACAACTCATGCTGGAAAAGCAGGCGACCACAGAGGAACTTCTCACTCTGGCCGAGCAGGCCATCAAGGCTAACAACCCCGTCATCGCCAAGGCTGCGATGGATCAGGTGCAGGAAGACCACTCGGCCAGAAAAACCATTGTTCAAATGCGCCTTCTGGAGGACGAAGGGAACCTCAAGGAGGCGCTGGATCTCGCCCGCGAGGAGCTTCCGAACCTAACGCCGGACGACCAGGACAGACTCCTGCTGGCAACAGCCGAGATGACGCTCAGGCCGGATGTCAAAGCCAGCCGCGCAATTCTTTTGCAGCTTGTGGACAAAAATTCCGCTACCGGAATTGCAGCGCTTCGCCTTCTGGCGGCACAGACGCTCGTCCAACGCGGCCTAGAGTTTTTGAAATCCGACAAGACGGCAGACAAGTTGTTGGCCCATCCCTTGCACACGCCGGATGACAGCCTGATCGCGTTGGATCTTCGCCTTTTGGAAAACCCCGCCGCAAAGCCCGCGCTGCTTGCGCAAACAATGGCCGAACGCTCAGCAGGAGCGCCGGATGATGCCCTCGCCTTCGCGCGGTGGCTAAATCGCAGGCTGTATTATGATGCATCTGTCGAGTTCATAGGGCGCGAACGGGCCGCATCCCATGCGGATTGGCTTCTTCTTTATCTGGACGCTCTCGCGGGTCTTGAGCGCTGGAATGATATTTTTACCATGCTCGACGCCGATACGATCATCGGCCTATCCGACAGCATCCGGTTGCTATTCCTGGCCAGAGCCGCCGAGAAATCCGGCGACCGCGAGAAGGCCGATCAAAACTGGCGAGAGATGCAACTCGGCCTCGCCTATGAGAAACCGGAAGTCGTTTCCTTCATCGCCGCCTATGCGTTGCGCATCGGCGAGCGCGAGCAGGCGATCAAAGCCTACACATCGCTCTCCCATCGCAAGGAAACAGCCCTGGAAGGCTATCTGGGGCTCATCCGTTGCTGGCCTAAAAATACTTCCGCCGCAGAACTCCTGCCCCTCTATCAAGAAATGACGGACTCATTTCCCATGCTCGCCGAGGCGAAGAATGATCAGATTTACTTGAAGCTTCTCACCAATGACAAACCCGCCACCACGGCTGCCATTGCCAATGAGATCTACAACACGACACCTCAATCGCTCGCCACGCTGAGCCTCAACGCGCTGGGAATGCTCAAGACAGGAAAGCCCGTGGAAGCGGATGCGCTCTACAATGATAAGAGCATCTCCTGGCTATCATCTCCACCGCAGTGGAGGGTCGTGCGCGCCGCCGTGCTCTATGCCATCGGCAAAAAGAAGGATGCAGATGAAATCGTCAGAACGATTAACAAAAGCCAACTCCGCCCCGAGGAGCGCGCGCTTCTCCCCGCGCAGTAGGTTTCAATCCCATGCCGCCCGCCGCGCCATCACAGCCCACCGCCCGACAGGACGAGGTTCTTCGCGAACTGAAATCCTGCGGTCCCCTGCCCGTGCGGGATATCGCTGCCAAGCTGCAACTGAGCTACATGGGGGCCAAAAACCATTGCCTCGCGCTGGAGAAACGCGGACTCCTCTCGAGTCGCAACAGCCACCGGGGAGCAGGTCGTCCGCTGTTGGTTTACAGCCTCACCTCGAAAGGACAGGCATGGTTCGAGGAGACCGACAATGCTGCCGCCATCTCGATTCTTCGCCATGCCCAGAATCTCTATGGCTCGAACAGCGCAGCGAAATTGCTGCTCCTTTACTTCCAAGAGGTGACAGAAAAATACCGGAGCCAGATTCCCGCGCAGACTCCGGTTGGCGACAAAATGATCCTCCTTGCCAAGGCGAGAGATAACGAAGGCCGCATGGTGGAATTGGTGCCGGGTATCCGGATTATCGAGCGCCACAATCCCTCAGCTGCGCTGCACAAGTCATTTCCCGAGGCGGATGCCCTGGAGGAGTCGCTTTTCCGGCAGGTGCTGGGCGTTCCAGTCCGCCGTCGCGTTCACTCAAACGGTGATCAATACGAGATTCATTTCGACCTCCACACTCCCCTGGCCCTCAAAACCTGAGTTTCAAATCAGGCTGCGGGATTTTTGATATCCTGGGCATATTCCCGCACGGCGCGTTGAATCTCGGCGGCGACATCGACACGAGGCTTGGCAAACTTTGGACGGAACCAGGGAAACAAACCAATCAGGTCGTGGAGAACAAGGATGCCGCCATCGCATTCCTTGCCGCTGCCAATGCCAATCGTGGGACAGGCTATTTTTTTGGAAATGGTTGCGGCGAGCGGAGCATGGACCAACTCGAGCACGATGGCGCTGGCACCAGCCTGATCAATGACAATGGCATCCGAAATCAGACGCTCGGCCTCGGGTGTGGATTTGCCTTTGATGTGATAGCCACCCTCCTCCACGACGCGCTGCGGCAGCATCCCGAGATGACCAATAAGCGGGATGTCGGCGCCAAGGATGGCTTGTATTGCGGGCAGGCACTCGCTGCCGCCTTCCATCTTCACAAGATCAGCACCTGCGGCACGAAGTCGGCGCGCATTTTCGAGGGCCAATTCAGGAGTCGCACAACTCCCGGCCGGCAGGTCCGCGGCGACAAGTGTTTTCACCGCCCCACGAGCGACGGCGCGGGTGTGGTGAATCATGTCATCCATCGTGACATGCGTGGTGTCGGGATGCCCCAAAACAACCATTCCCAGCGAGTCGCCAACCAGCAGGAGATCAAGCCCACACTCGTCGAGAAGGCGCGCGGTTGGATAATCGTAAGCCGTAAGCGTGGCCAACCGGCGGCCTTCAGCCTTGGCTTGGCGGAGTGATGTGGGTGCGGGTTTCACAGGTTTTAGGCGGAAAGAAGATTAAAAATCAGCCACGGCTTGAGGCAATGACTCGGGAGGAAACTCTGCCAGGCGGACGGCGATGGATTTTCCCCAACCCGGCAGAATTCGGTCGGGACAGATGTCCGCAAGCGGGCAAAGAACAAAAGCACGCTCCGAAATCCGAGGATGAGGAAGAGTAAGTTCGGGCAGGGTGAAATGGAGGTTGTCGTAGTAGAGGATATCGAGATCGATCGTGCGCGGGGCATGAAACGCATGCTCGCGCGGTCGACCAAGGTTCTGCTCGATGCTCTGAAGCCGGGCGAGCAGGTCCAGAGGCGGCAGGGTGCAGGCGATTTCGATGGCCGCATTGAGAAAACAAGGAGACCCCGGAGGGCAATCCACCGGCTCGGTTTCATAAATGCGCGAGCACAAAAATGGCCCATGATCCTCGTGAAGGGCAAACAAATGAGTCCGAGCGGCCTGAAGGAGATGAAGGCGCTCGTGCAGATTCGAACCGAGCGCGATGCCAACCCTCATTTCAAGCCGAGAACATCCTGCATGTCGTAAAGCCCCGGCTTTTGGCCCTGTGCCCAGCGGGCGGCGCGGAGGGCACCTTTTGCAAAGGTATCGCGACTGGACGCCTTGTGCGTGAGTTCCACGCGTTCGCCGACATTGGCAAAAATGACCGTGTGATCGCCGACGACATCGCCGCCACGAATGGCATGCATGCCGATTTCCACATTTGTCCGTTCGCCAACCATGCCCTCGCGGCCGTGCATGACATCCTTGCTGTATTCCAACTGACGAACATCAGCGAGAATCTCGGCCAACCGGCGGGCAGTTCCGCTCGGAGAATCTTTTTTCAGGCGGTGGTGCATTTCCACCACTTCGAGATCGAAGTCGGGCCCGAGGATTTCCGCAGCCTTGCGGGTAAGCCAGAAGAGGGTGTTCACACCGACGCTGAAGTTTGGAGCGAAGACAATCGGGATAGATTTAGACAGATCCATAATACGCCGACGGTCGTCGTCAGAGTGACCGGTGGTGCCAATGACCAAAATTTTTCCAGCCACCGCGCAGGCTTCTGCAATGGCAACTGTGGATGTGGCATGGGTGAAATCGATCACCGCATCGCAGGATGGAAGCACCGCAGGAAGATCGTCGCCGAGGTCGGTTGCCGCCGCGAGCGTGAAGAGGGAATCCGAATTCGCACAGGCAACGAGCGCCTGCCCCATGCGGCCACGGGATCCATTGATGATAACGCGGGTGGGAGTCATAGTCCGAGGCGGTTGAGGGTTTCCGTGAGGCGCTGGACGCTGGCGGGCGTCATCTCGCAAAGCGGAAGGCGCACTTCGGAGGACATTTTGCCAAGGCGGGCGAGCACGAACTTTGCCGGAACCGGGTTCGGCTCGATGAAGAGGTCTTTGAAGAGCGGATAGTATTTCTGGTGAATCTCCAACGCCTTTGTGGATTCACCTTCGAGGTGGTGACGAACCATCCGGGAGACTTCGGCAGGGATGATATTCGATGCCACGCTGATGACACCAACAGCCCCGACCGACATGAAAGGAAGCGTGAGGGAGTCATCCCCCGAGAGGATTTGGAAACTCTCAGGGAGAGCCTGCCGAAGCTGGTTGACCCGCTCCACGGAGCCTCCAGCCTCCTTGATGGCGACGATGTTTTTGAAATCCTTTACCAGCCGCGCTGTGGTCTCCACCCCGATCTCGATGCCGCAGCGACCGGGAATGCTGTAGAGCACAATCGGAATCTTCACCGCTTCGGCGATGGCTTTGAAATGGCGGTAGAGTCCTTCTTGGCTGGGCTTGTTGTAGTAGGGCGCGACGAGCAGGGCGGCATCGGCTCCAGCCTTTTCAGCAGCTTGGGTCAAAGAAATGGCCTCGCTGGTCGAGTTGGAACCCGTGCCTGCGATGACGAGGCAGCGCTTGTTTGCGGTTTGAATGGCGACCTCGATGACCTTGAGATGCTCCTCGTGGTCGAGAGTGGGCGACTCCCCGGTGGTTCCAACCGGAATGATGCCCGATATGCCTCCTGCAATCTGCTCTTCGATGAGTTGGCGGAAGGCTTGCGTGTCGAACTGGCCGTCACGGAATGGCGTAACGAGCGCGGTGTGTGCTCCTGCGAATGTCATGGCTGAATGGTTACAAGGAAATGGTGCCCTCGAAAACAAAATCCGCCGGGCCGGTGAGTTTGGCCCCGGCAAAACTGCCATCGGGATTCTTTTGGAAATCCACCCGCAGCGTGTCACCACCACGCACCTTCACATGGATCGGCGACTCCGCGCCGGTTTGCACTGCATGGAGAAGCGCTGTGGCACAGACCCCTGTGCCGCAGGCGAGTGTTTCGCCTTCGACACCGCGCTCGTAGGTGCGGAGGACGAGAGTGTCCGGTGCGATGACCTGTGCAAAATTTGCATTCGTTCCCTTGGGGCTAAAGGCCGTGTGCCAACGAAGTGCGGAACCAAGAAGCTGGACATCGATTTTTTCAACCTCCGAGACGAAGACGACGGCATGGGGAACGCCCGTGTTGATAAAGTGAACCTGATGCGAGGAATCTCCAAGCGTGAGGGACTGCGGGTCACGGTGGTCTTGCGGACGCCCCATTTCGAGAGTGACGAGTTCGCCCTCCAACAAGGCAGTGATCAGGCCCGCCTGGGTTTCGAACGAAACCGTATCGGGGCGACTGTCCATGAGTCGCGCGGCGAATCTTGCAAAGCAACGCGCCCCGTTGCCGCACATCTCGGCCTCCCCGCCATCGCTATTGTAGTAGCGCATGCGAAAATCCGCGCTCCCTTCGGCGGGCTCGACAGCAAGTAATCCATCCGCCCCCACTCCCCTGTGCCGGTCACAGAGGCGGGCAATATCGTGGCCTTCGAGAGAAAGGCTCCTTGTGCGGTTGTCGAGGACAACGAAATCGTTTCCCGCGCCGTTCATTTTTGTGAATCGAATATCCATTCGACCAAGAGACTAATGTGTAAACGGTGCTCTTCGCAATCCAGCTTGGCGAGGAATTGCCGATCTGCGACCACATTTCACCATCACTTGCTCTTCATGACATAGACCCCATCCCAATTCGCGCCGGGCGGAGAATCCATGAGGTGGCGGGTGCGTTCGATCATCACCAGCGAAGGGGTGCTCGGCGACTCGGGAATACGCTCAGGACTGTTCCGCTCAAGGGTGGCGGATTTTTCGAAACTCTCGAGCGCGGCCGACCAGCGCTGGTTGCGGTAGTGTTCAATGCCCTCGGCATAGATTTCGATGCACTGACGGGTCTCCTCATCAAGATCCTTGCGGAGGCAGACAACTTCATACATCTCGGCGGGTTCGCTGCGGCCTTTGACGATAATTTTATCCAAAAAACGAAAGACGCAGTCGTCACCACCGGCATCGGCGGAGCGTTTGGTCTCGCCAGTGATCATGGTGTAGACCCCGTAACTCTTCGCACCGCTCTCGCAGCGGGCGGCGAGGTTCACCATGTCGCCCATCATGGTGTAGTTGAATCTTTTTTCAGACCCCATGTTGCCGACCGTGGCGTGACCCGTGTTCATCCCAATGCGCATTTGCATCTTGGAAACAAATGGTGGCCACTTGTCGCCTTCACTCGCCCACTTTTCGCGCAGACCGGACAGACGCTTGTGGAGAAGTTGGGTGGCCACACAAGCCTTGAGCGCGTGATTTTCCAACTGCACGGGAGAGTTGAAAATACCAACGATCGCGTCGCCGATGTATTTGTCCACATAGCACCCCTCCTCCATGAGAATATCCGTCATCGCGCTGAGATATTCATTCATGAGCGAAACGAGTTGCTGTGGTGTCAGGAGTTCAGAGAAGCCCGAGAAGCCTTGGACATCCGAGAAGAACGCCGTGATCTCTGCATCGATTCCACCGAGCTTGGGTTCCTCGCCGCTATCGACCATCTTCTCGACGAGCGAGGGAGAGAGGTAGGTGCCGAACATTCCTGTGATCCGGCGCTTTTGCCGCCGTTCGTTGGAGAGGTGAATCAGCGTGCCAGAAAAAGTGCAGGAAACAGCCGCACCAAGCGGAGCCACGAGCGGGATGATCATGTCATAGGCTGAAAAAAGAAAAAAGGCCGCGACGATGTAGCCAATGACAACGACTGCACCGAAGATTCTCGCAAGACCATTGAACTTCTGCGGAACGATACAAAAAGAAGCCGCCGCAAAGCCGAGGAGAAAAATAAGCGCCCAATTCAACCACACAGGCGGACGCTCGATGAATCGACCGGAGAGTATTGTTTTAAGCAGGTTCCCGTGCACAGACACGCGTGGGACGGGATGCGAGCCATTGAGCGGAATGAGGCTTATGTCCTTGAGCAAGGGATCAA
The DNA here is from genome assembly GCA_044340205.1 of Terrimicrobiaceae bacterium. Classification (GTDB taxonomy): domain Bacteria; phylum Verrucomicrobiota; class Verrucomicrobiia; order Chthoniobacterales; family Terrimicrobiaceae; genus UBA967. The sequence continues at coordinate 15,938 of JBIIUB010000009.1, read as the reverse complement.
CCGGTCCGATGAGAACCACACTGTCTTTGAAGGGAGCGAAGAACTCGCGGGCCAGTTGCTTTTCCTCCTCCGTGCCGTTTTCAAGCGCCTGCCCGAAGGCCATCACATGAACGATGCTCGCATGATGGTCTTTTTCCATCCAAGCACCGAACCAGTTCGGCTCAACCAGTTGTTCCATGAGGAGAGGAATGCTGGCCATCGTGGTTCCATCCTCTTTCTTCACGAGAATTTCATCCTCCTCGATAGAAACCGCCGAGGCTGGCAATCCCCAATAAAGCAATGCCAACTTCAGCGACATCGGCAGGTAAATGTGGTTCGAGGTTTTTGCAAAAAACGGGATGTAGCGGACATCATTGCCAATCGTATCGATCAGGCCGACATGCCCCCATGTGGGGCCGACGATTGGGAAGGCGGGCAGTTCCGGAGTTTCGTCCTCGGGAGTGGGATTTCCTTTTTGAAAGAGAAACGGAAAGTTTCCCTTCGTGCCGAATGTGGCCGCCGCAACAACATTTTTATTTTTGTGAATCGATTTGCCGAGCGCCTTGCTACCGGACTCCGCTTCTTCGCGACCCAGTGCCGGAATACCCGCCATCGAGAACACAAAATCCATGCCAGCAGCCTTGATCCCGCCATGCTTGAAGAGAGCGTCCAGCGCCATCGCAAAATACTCGCGGTTCCAAGGAAAATTCCCAAGTTTGCTGATCGACTCGGTATCGACATCCACATAGCAAACCTTCACGGGAGCATCCATCGATCCGCGCATCTTGATCCGAGCATCGATCGCCTGGTTTTCAAATGGAGCCAGAAATCCATCCGGCCCGAGAAAATCCTTTCGCGCAGCAAAAGGCGTGAGAGGAATCTGCGAAAGCAAAGCCCACAGGCTGCAAAGAACTAAAAATACGATAATCGAAACAACCGTCTCTTGTTGGGAATTTTTTTTGGTCACAATTTGGAAAACAAAAGCAGTCTCTGATCTTAATTGAAAGGACTGTCAAACTTCCTAAACGCAGGAGGAGTATTTGCTGATGCGGGAGGTGTTCTGTTAGGAAGAGTCTCTTCTTTTATGAAAACAAAAAACCTCCTCGAAATTCTTGCCACGCCCAGTCCTTCGGGATGGGAGAAAGACGGTCAGCGGCTTTGGATCAAAAATGTGACTCCGGATGCGGACCGGGTTGAGTCGGATCCCCACGGAAATGCTTGGGCGGTCTTGGAGGGGGCTGATGCCAAAGCTCCGAGGGTTATGCTGGAGGCCCATGCGGATGAGATTGGATTTATTGTGAGGCATATCGATGACAAGGGCTTTCTCGCCGTTGGACCAATCGGAGGCTCCGACCGCACGCTGGCTTCGGCTCGGCGGATCAGGCTTTTTGGATCGAAGGGAGTCGTGCAGGGCGTGATCGGCAATACGGCGATTCACTTGCGGGATACTTCGAAGGACAAACCTGCCGAGTGGAAGGAGCTATTTATCGATGTCGGAGCCTCCTCGGCGAAGGATGTCGAAAAACTGGGCATCCGCGTCGGAACGCCTGCCGTTTTTATCGATGATGCGATGGAGTTTTCCGATGGCTTGATCGTCGGGCGCGCATTGGACAACCGGATTGGCGGGTTCATTCTTGCGAATATTCTCGCCGACCTCCATTCCGCAAAAAAACGCCCCTACGCCTCCACTTATGCCGTCAATGCGGTGCAGGAGGAGATCGGTTGCCGGGGGGCACAGATGGCCGCGCACCGCATTCGTCCATCCGTCGCGATTGTCTTCGATGTCACCCATGCGACCGACACGCCAGGCATCAATGTGAAAGAACACGGCCTCGTCGAACTTGGCAAGGGGCCGACCATTTCCCACGGCGCGGCGAACCATCCGCTCGTCATGCAGCGCCTTATCGAAGTCGCCGAAAAACATAAAATCCCGCTCCAGCACGAGGCCGTCTCGCGCAGCACGAGCACGGATGCCGATGTCATCTACACAAGCCGCGATGGCGTGGCCTGCGGGCTGATTTCGGTGCCGCTTCGCTACATGCACTCACCGGTGGAAATGATCTCCCTCGAGGATGCAAAGAACGCAGCGAAACTGGCGACGGCATTCATTCGCAGTATTCAAAAAACCGACACCTTCCGCATGCTCGATTGAGGCCGGGCATTTGACTGCGGGCTGAATCAGCGCCACAGAGAAGTATGATGTTCTGGGAACACCATACGGAACCCCTCGCCTCCGGGCGGGTTTTTGCGGGCCGGGTTTTTCAGCAGTTTCTGCTGGGTCTGGCGCTTGTTCTCTTTGCTATAGGCGTGGGATTGGCGGGATACATGTGGATCGGAAAGCTCAACTGGGTGGATGCCTTTCTAGAAAGTTGCATGCTTCTGAGTGGCGCAGGGCCTCTCTACACCGAGCGGGAGTCATCCAATGCGCTGAAGATTTTTTCGTCCCTTTACTGCCTCTTTGGAACACTGGTGGTGGTATTGACTGTCGGCTTGCTTGCTTCTCCGGTGGTGCACCGCATTTTACACCGGGTTCATTTCACACATTCCAAGCAGTGAAACTGCCAGACGGGCTGCTATCTGGTCGGGGCGGCTCGTTTTTTGGTGAATTCCAAAACGGCTGCGACGACTTGTTCCATGGGGATGTCTTCCATACAACGGAAGTCGATCGGACACTCGCGCAGGAAGCATGGGCTGCACTCCACTTTTTGGCGGATGACTTTGCTGCGTGGGCTGCGCGGGCCGGTGAGAACGGGTTCAGTGGATCCAAAAAGGGCGACGAGTGGTGTGCCGATGAAGTCGGCAAGGTGCATGGTGCCGGTGTCATTAGTCAGAAGACCGCTCAACCTCGCGAGCAAATCCATCAACTCGCCGAGCGTGGTTTTTCCGGTCAGGTCGGTGACATTGGGAAGGCCATTTGCAATTTCGCGGGCGATCGCGGAATCCGCAGCCGTGCCGAGGATGACCCAACTGCAATCAACCTGTTCGTTGACCTGCTGGACGAGCATTCGGAATTTGTAGGCAGGCCAGCGTTTGGCGGAACCGTATTCCGCACCAGGGCAGATGCCGATGACACGCTCCTTGCCAGTCGCCTTCCAAAGAGAAACAGCAGGCGGCGGGGCCTCCGCTCCGCAGCGGGCCGCGATATGCCAGTAGCGGTCGGCGTGATGCAGCGGGGTGGTGTGGTTTTTTTTGCGGGGAATAATGATCTGGTCGAGAAATACAGAGCGTGAGTGTCCGGCGTAGCCAACGCGACGGCGAATGCCGGCAAGCCAGACTTCGAGCGCCGAGCGGAGGGAATTCGGCAAAAGCACAGCAGCCTCAAACTGGCCCCTGAGTTTTCCTGCAGTGGCAAAAATCGACTCACCAGATTCAATGCCGATGACCTCGTCTACATCCCCCACCCTCTGCCAGAGACCGGCGAGCTTTTGCGGGCAAAGGACAGCCACGCGGGCGTCGGGTCGGCCGAGTTTGAAGGCTCTCACAGTGGGGATGGCCATGACGGCATCGCCCAGCCAGTTTGGCGAGCGAACGACGATGCGGAAGGGCGCGGGGTCGGGCTCCGTGGGCGGTTGGTAGATTCCGCGCTTGGCTTCGTTTATGAGGAAGTTCGGCAGCGGGGTCTTCCAACGGTTGTGAACCCAGAACCAGTCTGCCGGCGAGACGCGGATTTGTTTTTCGAGGGCTTTGTTGATGTCGAGCGTCAGTTGCTCGGGGTTTTCAGCTGCCCACGGGACTTCCGGGCTGAGCACCACGCGCCAGCGGGCAAACCCGGTCGTATAGATGGCAGCAGGAATCACAGCGGCATTCGTGCGGATAGCGAGCGTTGCCGAGAGTGGAGAGGTCGAACAAAGACGATTGAAAAACGGCGTCCAGACACCGCTGTTTCCAGCGTGTTGATCCACGAGAACGCCGAGAATGCCGGGCTCGCGCAACAAAGCCAGCGCGCCTTGAAAACCCGCTTTGCGGTCGAAAGTCTGAACCCCCAACCTGCGGCGGTCGCGGTTCACGAGATCATCGAGCAATTTGTTGTGGAGGGCTTGATAGACCGTGCCGAAGTGTGCCTCGGGAACTTGGAACACCAACTGGGCGTAGAGTTCCCAGTTGCCGATGTGATTGATGGCAAGAAGCACGGGGCGCCCCTTGGCGATGTTTTGCCGGATGGCGTCGAGATTTTCGATGTGAGCAATACGCTCGATCTCCTTTTGGGAGAGGGTTGGGATTTTTATAGCGCTCGCAACATTGGCTCCCAGAGTGGTGAAGTGCTTGAAGGCGAGCGCGCGGATGGCTGCCTCGGACATTTCCCCACTGAATGCCACGCTCAGATTTTCCCTTGCGAGGCGGCGGTAGCCGGGCAGGATGAGCCAAAGCAAAGCGCCCACCGCTTGTCCCAAAACAAAACACACGGAAAGCGGCAGGAGTCGGATAAACCCGAGGGCGAGCAATGCCAAAATGTAAACCAGACGATCTGCCATGACGGACACTTTATCTAACGGGAATCCCACGCTGACGGAAACCAATTCCATTCAACCGGGAGGCATCGTGGGCATACTTGGAGGCGGGCAACTCGGCCGCATGCTGGCCATCGCCGCGCGCCGCATGGGCTACCGCGTGCATGCCTACGAACCGCAACCCGACTGCCCGGCCGGCCAGATATGCGACGTCGAAGTGAATGCGCCCTACACCGATTCCGCCTCGCTGCGGGCTTTTGCCGAGGGGGTGGATGTCATTTCCTTTGAATTCGAAAACATCCCGCGCTCGGCTGTGGAGGCGGTGGAGGCTCTTCGACCAGTGAGGCCTCGAGGCGAAGTGCTGCACATCTGCCAGAACCGGGAGCGGGAAAAAACCTTCCTCCAAGCGAATGGATTCCCTTGCGCGCCTTTCCGTGTGGTGGATTCCACATCCAGCCTGCGCCAGGCGCTTGCTGAAATCGGCACGCCTGCGGTGCTGAAGACAGCAGATTTTGGTTACGATGGAAAAGGACAGGTCAAACTCACAGGCGAGGTCGATGCGGAGGCAGTTTGGAGCAAATTCGGAGCGCCACGAGGTGTGCTTGAAAAATGGATTCCCTTCCAAGCGGAGCTTTCCGTCGTCTGCGCCAGAGGCTTGGATGGCACCATTGCCGCATTTCCTGCGTCAGAGAACATCCACACCAACCACATTCTCGACCTCTCGATCGTCCCAGCCCGCTTCTCGGCAGCGGTCCTTCACAAGGCTGAAACCATAGCCTCCGAAATCACCCGCAAACTCGATGTGATCGGCCTCCTTGCCGTGGAGTTCTTTTTGACAACCGATGGCGAGCTTCTGGTGAATGAACTCGCTCCCCGCCCGCACAACTCGGGGCACTTCACTTTCGACGCCTGCGTGACCAGCCAGTTTGAGCAACAACTGCGCGCTGTGTGCGGACTGCCACTCGGATCTCCCGAGCTTCTGAAACCGGTTGTGATGTGGAATATTCTGGGCGACCTTTGGAAAAACGGGACGCCGGATTGGACGGCCGTTTTGCGAGATCCTCGAGCCAAGCTCCACCTCTATGGAAAATCCGAGGCTCGGCCAGGCAGAAAGATGGGTCATGTGTGCCTCATGGCCGAGACGATCGAGGAGGCCTTGGCTGGGATCGAAAAACTGAAAACCACTGTTTCGCCGAAAGCCTGAGACTCAGGCAGAGGCGCCGATTTTTTCAAGAAGCCGGGGAATGTCGATGTGGCGAGCCACGAGATCCTGGACGCTTTCGATCTTATGGGTGTCGCCCGGTTGGATTTTGATGGTGAGGGAGAGGATGCGCTGCGCGATGGTGTAGCTGTCCATCGCCGAGAAAACGACAGGCAGCTTGGTTTTTTCGAGCATTTCGAGCAGGGATGGATGGGGCTTGAAATCATCCGAAAGGATCAATCCGCAAAGTTTTTTGGGACTCTGGGAGGAAACCTCAGAAATGGCGGCGAGAACAATATCTTCGCGGTCACCCGGAACAATGAGCAGCGTGCCGTCGGCAAGTTTGCGACTGATATTGGCCGAACTGACAGAGCCCATGACGACATTCGATGCCTGATTTCGGGCGAAACGCGCATTGCAGTGGAATGTGCCGCGAATTGTCTCCGCGATTTGCAGGAGGGACGGCTCGGCGAGCATTTTCTGCACTGGCATGACGCCGAGAAGCTCGAGTCCGAGCCTCGCAAAACCACGACGGGCAAAATCCGTCGTCTGCTCCATTTTGCCAGCCAGAACCTTGTTCATGACGACGCCGACCACCTCCACACCTTCGCGTTCGAAGAGGGCTTTATTGAGAGCGCCCTCGTCGATCGGGAGACCAATCCCGCCTGGCACCACGAGCAGAACCTTGCTCGCGAGGATGCGGGCCACAGTGGCATTCGAGAGATCGAAAACCGAACCCACACCCGCATGGCCGCTGCCTTCGATGATGGCGAAATCCTTCTCCCAACTGGCGCGGTCGAAGGAACGCTGGATGCGCCTCACGAGCGTGTCGTGGTTCGCCTCGTTGATGTAGCGGCGGGTGAAATCCGGTTCGATGGTGATGGGGCTCATGTCCTCAATAGGCACGAGCGTTTCGTAGACACTCTTCATGAGGAGGCTGTCCTCGTCGATCCGGCGTCCATCGACATCTGTGAAACGCTGCCCCACAGGCTTGATGTAGCCAATGCGGGGGAACTTTTGCCTCAAAGCGGAATAAAGCCCAAGGGATGTCGTGGTCTTGCCGGTATCCTGCTCGGTGGCGGCAATGAAAATGCGGGGAGTGACCGTATTCACCGTCTCAATCCGCGTCCTCGTCTGGCGGATAAAGTTTGCGATATTCTATGGCCTGCAGGGCGACAATGGCAGCCATGCTGAGAATATCCTCGGCGGAGGCTCCGCGAGGAAGGTCGGCGGCCGGGCGGGTGAATCCCATAAAAATTTGCCCGTAGGTGCTGGAGTCCGCAAAGAGACGGGTCAGCTTGACGGCGATATTGCCGCTGTTGAGGTCGGGGAAGATCAGAACATTCGCCCGTCCGCCCACATGGCTTTCGCCGATCTTGATCTCAGCGAAGGCTGGTTCGAGGGCGGCATCCGCCTGCATCTCGCCATCAATCGTCATGTCAGCGCCGGATTTTTCGGCGATGTGGCGAGCGAGAGCCACGGCTCCAGCAACTTTTTCGGTGGATGCTGTGCGGGCGCTGCCTTTGGTGGAAAAGCTCAGCAGGGCAATGCGCGGGCGATGACCGAAAACCTGCCGCGCCAGCAATCCCGCTTGGACGGTGATGCTGGCGAGTTGAGACATCGTGGGATCAGGCACCACGCCGGTGTCGGCGAAAAACAAGACACCATCATCGCCATAAGGACGGTTGTGGAGTTCGACAATCGTGCAGGATGAGATCACATCCGCAAAAGGCAGTGGCTTCACCAAATGAAGCATGGGCCGCAGCAAGGCGCCTCCAGAGGCGCTGGCTCCACCGGCAAGGGCATCGGCCAAGCCGTATTGAACCATCATGGCCGCAAAATAATTCGGCCGCACCATGAGCGCGCGGCTGTCCTTCAACTCCACCTTGCGGTAACGCTCGATGCGCTCCAGGCGGCGGCAGAAAATAGGAAGCTCGGAGGATTTCTCGGGATTGATAATTGCCACATGGTCGAGGCTGATGGATTCCCGCTGGGCGATATCCTGAATCACTTCCCGCCGTCCCAGCAGGATCGGTATGCCGAGTTGACTCTGGTAAAAAAGCTCCGCGGCCTTTATCACACGGGGCAATTCACCGTCCGGAAAAACAACCCGCTTGGGATGTTTCCTGACCTTTTCAAAAATTGATTCAATAAACCTCATGCCCGCTGCGATGGATTCCAAACTGACGAAGAATGCCGGTCGAGACAAGGAGAACATCCACACGCAAGGCTTCCTGAAGGCGCGCGGGCGGACCGTCAATTTACAGCGCAGGTCGCTCATCATGGGGATTTTGAATATCAACGACGATTCGTTTTCCTCGGATGGAAAAATCGACACCGACTGGGCGCTATCCCGCGCCGTGGAGATGGTCACTGAGGGCGCGGACATCATCGATGTGGGAGGCGAAAGTGCCCGGACGAACAGGGAGGCGATCAGCGAGGAGGAGGAACTCCGGCGCGTCAGGCCTTTTCTTGAGAGATTCCAAGACGCCATGAAAACAGCAGTCCCGCGCGATGCGGATCAACTTTTTCCCCCACTGCTCTCGCTGAACACCTGGCGTCCAGGAGTCATCGAGGGCTCTTTGGAGGCGGGCTTCGACATTCTGAACGACATGAGCGCCCTCCCCGCCGCAACGAATGCACGGCTCTGCGCAAAGATCGGGGCCGCGCTTTTGATCATGCATTCGCGCGGCGAGCCTAAGGTGAGGCACACGCATGTGACCTACCCGGATGTCATGAGCGAGCTGCTGGAATTCTTTGAACAAAAAACCGCTCTGGCCATCGAGGCAGGCATTCCTCGCGAGTCGTTGATCCTGGATCCTGGGATCGATTTTGCAAAGCAGGTGGATGACAACCTCCGCATCTTCCGCGAACTCGGCAGGCTCACAGCGAAAGGGTTTCTCGTCCTATTGCCCGTCTCCCGCAAGAGCATGATCGGGCGGGTGCTGGGAATCGAAAAACCGGCTGAGCGCGATGCGGGAACAATTGCCTGCATCGTGGCGGGCACGCTTCGCGGCGCGTCCATTTTCCGCGTGCACAATGTCTCTGCGGCATGGTTCGCGATTCGCGCAGTGGAGGCTTTGAGATGAGAAACGCCGTTCTGCTGTGCCTCCGAGTTGCGCTGGCGGGGCTGTTTTTTTATGCCGGCGCTGTGAAGGCCGGTGCGAGTCAGGAATTCGCCATTGCACTGATGCCCTTCACATTCGTTCCTCCTGATTGGACGATGCCACTCGCGCTGACCCTGGCTTGGATGGAAATAATCGCCGCGATTTTTCTCCTCCTGCCTCGGGTTTTTCCTCTCGGGGCCGCCTTGGTCTGCGGGTTGTGCGTGCTGTTTATCGGCGTTCTCTCCTGGGCATTGTGGAATGGCATTATTGTAAGCTGCAGTTGCTTCGGAGCGGATGATTCACCGTCAGCTTGGAAAATGCTTTTAGCCATCGGCCGCGATATCCTTCTCCTCGGCGCAGCCGTAGCCATCTTGGTGCTGCCCCGCATTGGGAAGAACACCTGAGCATCCCGCCGCTTGCCTGAGGGCGAGCGAATGTTAATTTCCACCTGTGAACAAGTCAGCCATCCCTGTGCAGATCCGCGCGCTCATTCCCACGAATGCGGGAACAGCCGTGTTTCTGGGAAACGACGAAAAAATCTTCACCATCTACATCGACCAGGGCATTGGCGCGGCAATCAGCCTCTACCTGAACAGCACCCAGAAGGAACGCCCCCTCACACACGATCTCCTCGCAAATGTCCTCACCTCGTTCGGCGCAAAGGTCGAACGGATTGTCATCAATGATTTTCGCAACGGCATCTACTACGGGCGATTGATCATCACGGCAGAGAACGAACTCCAGCAGCGCAAGATCATTGAACTCGACGCCCGCTCCAGTGATTGCATGGCCATGGCCGCGCTTCAAAAGTCGCCTATCTATGTCAGCGGCGTCGTCTGGGATGAGGTGGAGGATATGACGCCCCTCCTCGAGCGCCTCCAGCAGGGTGAAGGCGGAGAGGGCGCTGAAGGTGGGACGGAAAAAGAAGAGGAATAACAGAATTCGCCCACCCGTGTCCGGCGGTTGATTTCAAAAATCAACTGCCGGTGCCGATGTAGCGGGCGTGATAGCCGCCGAAATCCCCCATCTCACCAACCGGCGGCACCGAGCGCATGTCGTAGACGGTGTCGCTGACGATTGTGCCGCTGTGAATGTCATAGACCATGACCTGCGCCTTGCCTTGGGTGCGGAAATCCTCGGTGCGAACGGCGATGAAGCGAACGGATTTTTTGGAATACTCGCCAGTGCGTGCCACATAGTCCCTCGCGCGGTCCTCAGCGACTTGGCGCTGACGCTTGGTCGCTTGGTTTCGAGAGATCAAATAAGCACCGCCACCGGCTGCAAGTGCGGCTCCGGCTGTGACTGGGATGGTCACGGCGGGATTCACGCCTGTGAGCGCGAGCGGGAGACCGACCGCGAGACCTGTGGCCACGCCTGCAACGGCGGCGTTCTCACCGGGAGTGAGATTGGAGCAACCACTTAGGGCGATCGATGCAGCTACGGGGAGACAAACCAAACGAACCGGCATGGATGAAATTTTCATACGGGAGAAAAATTAGGGACGGATTTTTGAAAAACAAGTGCGGTCATGTTCTTAGGTCGCGCTTGATCTCGCTTGCAGGAACTCGCCGCTTGCGGCGGGCGGCGTTTCGTTGATTAATGAAGAGGTCTTCGCCAATCCACCGCATGGGTTTTTCCAATTTCTTCAATCAAGCCATTACCAGCAAATCGCCCACCCTGCGCGCCTTCGAATCACTGCTGGAGCCGATGAGCGATACCTCGCTCGAGTCCCTCGCCGGGCGTTCGGCAGCTGTGACGCGAAGACACTTCGGCCGGACAATGAGGCTCTTCGCCCCGCTCTACCTCTCGAACGAATGCATCAACTCCTGCGCCTACTGTGGATTTTCCCGCGAGAATGCCATCCAGCGTGTGACCCTTGAGATTGAACAGGTCGCCGCCGAGGCGCGACATCTCACCGAGGAGGGCTTTCGCAACATCCTGCTCGTCGCGGGCGAACATCCGAAATTTGTCTCCGGCCCCTATCTGGAAATGTGTGTGGCTCGCCTGCGTCCGCTTGTTCCTGCGCTCTCAATCGAAGTCGCGCCGATGGAGACCGCCGACTACCTGCCAATCGTGCGCGCCGGCGCCGAGGGACTCGTGGTTTATCAAGAGACATACCACCGCGAAACTTATCCAAAAGTTCACCTCGCCGGGCCCAAGAAGGATTTTGATTGGCGGCTGGATTGCCCCGAGCGGGGATACGACGCGGGATTCCGCCGCCTCGGTGTGGGAGCGCTTTTTGGATTGGCCGATTGGCGCTACGAGGCTGTGGCGCTTGCCGCACATCTGGAATACCTCCAGCGCGTATGCTGGAAGGCGCAACTCACAGTCAGCATGCCAAGGCTTCGCCCTGCCGCCGGTGAATTCGAACCGACGCATCCCCTCCCCGACCGTGAGTTTATCCAACTCCTCTGCGCGCTGCGTGTCACATTTCCAGCGATTGGCATTGTCTTGAGCACACGCGAACCCGCTCCCCTGCGCGACCTCATCGCACCACTCGGCGTGACCATGATGAGCGCCGGCAGCCATACCGAACCCGGTGGCTACACGGGCCAAGGCCGCGAGGCACTTCATCTCACAGTGAAGGGCAAAATTGTGCCCGATAGCGGGGCGGAAGCGGCCACGGAACAGTTCTCCATCTCTGACGACCGGGATCCTCGCACAGTCCAAAGCGTCCTTCATCGCATGGGGCTCGAACCCGTCTGGAAAGATTGGGACGAAGCGATTCTCAGCGCGGTATGAACATTTTGATCAATGGCGAGACGCGCCAGTTCGAGGAGTCAAAAACCATCACAGGCCTCGTTGCCGACCTCGGTCTTGAGCCGAAAATGGTCCTCATCGAGCACAATGGCACTGCGCTTCACCGCAGCGAATGGAGCACCTACCTCCTCTCGGAAGGCGACCGCATCGAGATCCTTCAGGTTGCCGCCGGCGGGTAATCCAAAAGCGCGGTAGCCAACCCGCGCTTATCCGCGACTTCCGTGAGCGTGCCGTCAGGAAGAAGGATTCCAAAACCCTCGCCATAGGCCGCCCCATTCACCACGCAGGCATCGGTGCCGCACTCGCGAATTTGCGCCGCCCCCTTTGCAAGAACCGCAGGTCTGTCCCCATCCAACTCGTATTTCCATCCAACGATGAAAGCCCCAGGAAACCACTGCCGCAAACAGGGCAAGATTTTTGGAGCAGGCTCGAGGTGCAGGGTGAGCGCCCCGTCGCGCGTGGGGATTTTTTTCATCCCAGCAGCACCTTCGATGGATGCGACCTGAAAATCACAGAGTGCGGCGGCGTGAAAAATCGCATTCGGCGCGGCAGGCAGGCTTTGAAACAAGGCGGCTAGCGAGTCGTTTGTCGAAAACATACGGACATCGATGCCTGCGGGCGCAGGAAATGTGCTCCCCTCCCCGCGCAGGCAAATCACCTCCCACCCAGCCTCCTGCAATGCTTGGGAGAGAATCGAGCCAATTTCACCCGTCGCAAAATTCGTAATACGCCGCACCGAGTCGATCGGCGCCGAAGCCGGACCGCAGGTGACCACGGCGAGCGGCTTGGGCGAATGGAGCGAGGACGAGAGCATCAGGCTGTGAGTAAATTACCCTCTGTGCTCTCTGTGTCCTCTGTGGTCAACCCCGACTCAATGCCGAAAATGACGCGTTCCCGTGAAGACCATCGCAACGCCTTTTTCATTGGCGGCCTGGATGACCTCGGGATCACGCACCGAGCCACCTGGCTGGATGGCTGCCGTGGCTCCCGCCTCGGCGGCTGCGAGGAGTCCGTCTGGAAACGGGAAAAATGCATCACTGCAAACGACACTGCCTTTGAGGGAGAGCCCGGCCTCTTGCGCTTTCCACACGGCGATGCGTGAGGAATCCACACGCGACATCTGGCCTGCGCCGATGCCCAAAGTGCGGTCGGGTCCCGCATAGACGATGGCGTTGGATTTGACATGTTTCACGATTTTCCAGCCAAATTCCATCGCCTCGATCTCAGCCTTGGTCGGGGGGCGGATGGTGACGACCTTGTGCTCGAGTTCGGGGATTTCGGCCGTGTCAGAATCCTGAACCAGCAAACCTCCCAGCACACTGCGGATGTCGCGTCCACTTTGGGTGAGCGGCTTGAGCACGCGCATGAGGCGGAGATTTTTCTTCTTCTGAAGCAGCGAGCGAGCCTCGGAATCAAACTCGGGAGCGATGATGACCTCGCTGAAGATTTCGCAGATCGCCTTGGCCAGTGCGAGGGTGATCGGTTGGTTGCAAATGATGATACCACCGAATGGCGCCTGCTTGTCAGTGGCGAAGGCTTTTTCCCAAGCCTCGCGCAGGTCGGGATCGCTACCGACACCACAGGGGTTCGTGTGTTTTAGAATGGCAACCGTCGGTTTGCTGAACTCAGAGATAAGACCGGCGGCGGCGCTGATATCCAGGATGTTGTTATAGGAAAGTTCCTTTCCGTGGAGCTTCTCGAAATACGAGCCGAAGTCACCGTAGAGTTCGGCCTGCTGATGCGGATTCTCGCCGTAACGGAGGCGCATTTCGAGCGGGTAATCGATGCTGAATCGACCGCAGGTCTGCTGCTCGCGATTGAGGAAGGAGGAAATCATGCCGTCGTAGTGCGATGTCGTGGCGAAGGCTTTGATCGCCATCCGCTCGCGCAGGACCAGCGTCGTGCCGCCATTTTCTTCCTTCATGTCGGCCAACACGGCCGCGTAGTCGGAGGGATCCGTAACAACGCAGACCGACTGATAGTTCTTCGACGCGCTGCGGATCATGGAGGGTCCACCGATATCGATCTGCTCGATGGCCTCGGCGAGGGTCACATCCTCGCGGGCGATGGTGGCCTCGAAAGGATAGAGATTCACCACCACAAGGTCGATCGGACGGATCCCATGCGCCTTGGCCTGCTCCTCGTGCTCCTCGTTGCCCCGGATGTAAAGGAGTCCGCCATGGATTTTCGGATGCAGGGTCTTGACCCGGCCCTCGAGGATTTCGGGCGAACCGGTGAAATGGGAGACCTCGGTGGTCGGAATGCCCACGGCTTGCAGGGCCTTGGCCGTGCCGCCGGTGGAAAGAATTTCGATACCGTAGGCATGCAGCTCACGGGCAAAATCGACAATCCCGGTCTTATCGGAAACCGAGATCAATGCGCGTTGGATTTTCATTTTTTAAGAGAGAAAAAGTTAGTGGTCACGCGCCGGGACTTCAATATCCAATCGGCGCGCGGAAGGGCATCAGCTCAATGTCTGGAAACTTCAAGCCAGCGAGGGGATAGACACTTCCGGCTCCACCTCGGCTTGATAATCAACGCCTGGGAGACCGAAACCGAAGAGACGCAGGAAGCTCTCCTGGTAGCCGGCGAAGTCGGCGAGTTCGGCGAAATTCGATGTCTCCACGGCATCCCACCGCTCGCTGATGACATTCTGCACGGCATCCGTCATTTCCCAATCATCCAGACGAATCCGACCCTCGCTATCAGTGGCAGGCTCGGCATTCGACAGACGGTCGCGGAAAAGGCGATCCATCTGCTCAATGCACTCCTCATGCGTGCCACCGGCTTTCATGATTTTATAGAGAAGCGAAATGTAGAGCGGCACAACGGGAATGGCCGAACTTGCCTGAGTGACGAGCGCCTTGTTCACCGAAACCCAAGCCTTGCCGCCAAGCGGAGCAAGCTTGGTATTGAGGGAAGCACAGCAACGCTCCAAGTCCTGTTTCGCGCGACCGATGGTGCCATTTTTGTAGATCGGCCAGGTGAGAACGGGACCGATGTAAGAATAAGCCAGCGTGCGAACACCAGGCGCGAGCACTCCGGCAGCAAGCAGGTCATCCATCCACATCTCCCAATCCTCGCCACCCATCACAGCAGTGGTGTGCGCGATCTCCTCCTCATTCGCAGGTTCAATCGAAATCGAAGTCACCTCACCATTGCCGGTGTTGAGATTTTTGTTTGTGTAAGACTCACCGATCGGCTTGAGAACGGATTTGAAAACCTCACCCGTCTTCGGATGCGTGCGACGGGGGGAGGCAAGACTGTAGATCACGCAATCGACTTGGCCCAAATCCGCCTTAATAGCTGCAATGACTTCCTGCTTCATGGCGTCCGAAAAGGCATCACCATTGAAAGACCGCGCATAGAGTCCGGCGGCGGCAGCCTCCCGCTCGAAAGCGGCGGAATTATACCACCCCGCCGTTGCTGTGCGTCCACCCTCGGCACCGCGTTCAAAGAATACACCAATCGTGGCGGCATTCGCTCCAAAAGCCGCCGCAATCCGCGAAGCGAGGCCATAGCCAGTGGAACTCCCGATCACGAGAACCTTCTTAGGTCCGTTCGCAAGAGGGCCGCGTTTTTTAACAACCGCAATCTGGTCGGCAACATGCTTCGCGCATCCCGTAGGATGAGCAGTGGTGCAAATGAATCCACGAATCTTAGGTGAGACAATCATATCGGCCGACAGACTGAATGCCGCTGGAACTTCACTCAACATTTTTGTTCGCGTTGGGCCTCCAGATTTGGAGGACGGATTCCGGCAGGAAGGGCCTCTCGTAGGATACTCGACTTATTGCGAAGATGGTCTTGGCCCTTTGATTTTGTGATCCGGCCGAGTTTGAAATTTGGGTCAGGCGAGGACGCTAACCCTCCAATTCTAAAGCTGCGCGGCGGTCGAACTGCGTTTTCGTCCCACCCTCAAGTTTGAGAATCCGCTTCGCGGATTATGGCGGAGGAGGTGGGATTGATTCCGGCCTGCGGCCTACTCCCCTGCGGGGCTGCGCTTCGCGCAGTCTTTGCCTCTTCGAGGCGGTCGAACTGCGTTTTCATCCCACCCTCAGGTTTGAGAATCCGCTTCGCGGATTATGGCGGAGGAGGTGGGATTCGGCGGCTGATTTGCGGGTTAAAGCCTGAATCTATCAGCCTCTACTGGGTATTCAAGCAAAACCAGCACCTACTCCGCGACTGCCAAAACTGACTCTGGAGGGACACTTTTAGGGACACCTCGGAACACACTTTTTCCGCCATGCAGGCGTCATGCAGTCCTCATTTTTCCGTCTGATTGTTACGGAAACCGAGTTAATGGCGGGTTCCACCTCGAGTGAACTCTTCCCGGCATTTGGTCACACGCGCGCCAATAGACTGGACCAGAAGTTCGACGATTGCGTGCGTCAACGATCGGCGATATTTCTAAGAAAGCAGATCCGATCAAGAGCTGGTTGT
>JBIIUB010000038.1:0-24040 GCA_044340205.1 Terrimicrobiaceae bacterium | reverse complement strand
TTGGCGGAGGGTGACTTGAATGACCTTGGGAGCAAGAATGCGCAGTCGTTCGAATTTGGCACGGCCACCTTCGATATGAAATCCCTTGAGAAGTTTGTCCTGATGGACGGGGTCGAAGGTCTTGTCGAGCGTGACTTCGTATTCCTTCTCGATCGTGTGGCTCGGATGCGTGAGGCGCTGCGCGAGAGCGCCATCATTGGTCATCAGCAGAAGCCCCTCGCTTTCCTTGTCGAGACGACCGACATGGAAAAGGGTCGAGTATTCCGGTGGCACCAGATCGTAAACCGTGCGTCGGCCACGCTCGTCTGAGCGCGTCACCACAAAGCCGCGTGGCTTATGGAGGAGCAGGGTGACAGGCGTCGCAGCATGAATGCGGCGGCCATTGACTCGCACATCGTCATCCTCTTTGACCTGCGTGGCGAGATTTTCAATTCGCGTGCCATTGATAACAACCGCACCCGAAGAGATGAGTTGATCGCACGACCGCCTGGAGCCGAGACCGGCAGCGGCCAAATAACGGTTCAGCCGCATTGCGTGTTAGGAATTAATCCTCTGGCTTTGTTTTGGGAAGGCCCATGACGCGCTGGCCGTCTTTGAACTGGCCGCGTTTGCGGAGGAGTTCCACGCGTTCGAAACGTTTCAGGACACTGCGACGGGCGGCGATGCTGCTCTTGCCTTTCAGACTGGGATGCTGGCTCATAAATTGGAAAATAGTCGGGTAGATTGGAGGCAGATGATCCGGAATGCAATCGCATTCTTTAAAAAATCTCTGGCGGTGGAGGTCGCGCGGGCAGCATGCTGCCGCGCCGGGCTTCAAAGCAAGAAACTTCGAGACTCTGGGATCACGCGCCGAGTGCGGTGAATAAGTCTGGCTCTTCTTCGGCGGGCGGCACTGGCTCGAATTTCCGTTTCTGAAGGAGAGGCAATCTTGGGTGCTCGAAGCGGGCGAGTTCGTCCTCGTTGGTGGGTCTGGTCACGACTTTGAGCAGGGCGGGATTTTCTCTGTGATCGAGTAGGGCGCTGATCACTTGGCCCTCCGGCACATTGTCCCACACGAGTTGGCGGGTTTTTTCCGAGCGCTCGGCGAAGGATGTGGCGGTGAGTTCGACCTCCTCCGCGCCTTGTTTTTTCCACCAATCCAGAATTTCCGAGCGGGCGAAGCCTGCCCACACGGCGGAAACGGGTCCGCGTTCGCTTGCCGCCTTCAAAAGACGCCCTGGCTTGAGGACGAGGTTTTTGTTTTTAAAAACCGAGCACATCTGTGGCTGCGCGGCGAAGGGCGTTTGATCCGTGGGGCGGGGAACTTGTTGCCTTGCGGGAAAAATTATTTCTTCAGTGCGTCGCGGATTTCCTCCAGCTGGACTTCTGTGCGGGTGGGGGCGGGAGGTTCGGTGGGTGCCGGTGCGGGGGCTCGCTTGATTTGGTTGACGATTTTCACCAAGGCAAAGACGCAGGCGGCGATGATAAAAAATTCGATGATCTGGTTGATAAAAACGCCGTAGGTGATGACCGGTGCTCCGGCTTCCTTGGCCTTCGCCAGCGTCTCGTAGGTTTTGCCATCAATCGCCACAAAGAGATTGCTGAAGTTCACGCCTTTGAGGACGGCACCGATGGGCGGCATGATAACATCCGACACCAGGCTGTTGACGATTTTTCCAAACGCCGCGCCGATGATAACACCAACGGCGAGGTCGATCACATTTCCGCGCGAGATGAATTCGCGAAATTCTTGGGCGACTTTCATGGCGAGGGTCAGGCTCCGAGGAGGAGACGGGCTGGGTTTTCGAGGCAGTCTTTGACGCGCACGAGGAATGTCACGGCTTCTTTGCCATCGACCACGCGGTGGTCGTAGCTGAGGGCGAGATACATCATGGGTCGGGCAACGATCTGGCCGTTCACCACCACGGCGCGTTCCTGGATTTTGTGCATGCCGAGGATGCCGGACTGGGGCGGGTTCAGAATGGGTGTGCTCAGGAGCGAGCCATAGACGCCGCCGTTGCTGATAGTGAAGACGCCGCCGGAGAGGTCTTCGAGCGAGATGCGGCCTTCGCGGGCCTTGGTGGCGAATCCGGCGAGGCTGGCTTCGATCTCGGCGAAGGAGAGTTTTTCGCAATCCTTGAGCACGGGGACGATCAGTCCGCGTTCGGTGCCAACGGCGACTCCGATATCGTAGGCGTTGTTCGTGATGAGTTCATCACCGTCGATGCGGGAATTGATGGATGGGATAGCTTGGAGGGCATCCACGACGGCTTTGATGAAAAAGCTCATGAAGCCGAGTTTGACGCCGTATTTCTTGCTGAAGTCTTCCTGGAGTTCCTTGCGGAGGGCCATGACGGCGCTCATGTCGCACTCATTGAATGTGGTGAGAATGGCCGCAGTCTGTTGGGCCATGACGAGCTGGGTCGCAATCTTGCGGCGGAGCGGGCTGAGTTTTTTGCGCGTGGCGCGGGAATCCGTGGATACGGCTTGAGTCTCTTGGGCGGGAGCAGGGGCTGGTGCCTTCGGCGCAGGAGGAGGTGTTGCCACGGGAGCGGGGGCCTTGGGCGCTTCGGCCACTGGAGCAGGGGCCTTTTCCTCGACTGGTGCGGGTGCTGGAGCGGCGGGTGCGCCTGCGGCGACTGGCTCGATCTCGGCTACGACTTGACCGATTTTCACTTCCTCACCTTCGGCGACCTTGGTGTGCAGGATGCCGGAGTCTGCCGCCATCACCTCTTGGGAAACTTTATCCGTTTCCAATGTGAAGAGGAGTTCGTCACGGGACACGCGTTCGCCGTTTTTTTTGTGCCAGATGGAGAGAACGCCGGATGTGATGGATTCGCCGGCGCTCGGGATTTTGACTTCGATATTCATTGGTTAAGGCAGGATATCAGGCTGTGAAGGCCTGGTTGAGGAGTGAGGCTTGTTGTTCTTTGTGTTTTCCGGAGGAGCCGGCGGCTGGGCTTGCACTCTCGGGACGCCCGGCATAGGCGGGCATGACGCCGGAGATTTCGGCGATGCGTGGAGCAATGAATGACCAGGCGCCATTGTTTTTTGGTTCCTCTTGGCACCAGACGATGTTTTTTGCGCCGGGGTAGCGCTTGAGGATCGTCTTCAGGCCTTTTTCGTTAAGTGGATAAAGCTGCTCGATGCGAACGATGGCGGTGGTGGCACGGGCTTTGTCCTCCGCGCGGGCCTTGACGAGGTCGTAGTAAACCTTGCCCGAGCAGAGAACGACGCGGTTGATTTTCTTGGCGTCTTTCACCGAAGGGTCGTCGAGAATTTCCTCGAAGCGGGCGTTCGTGAAATCCTCCACGCGCGAGGAGGCATCCTCGGCGCGCAGCAGGCTCTTGGGCGTCATGATGACGAGCGGCTTGCGGTATCCACGGTGAATCTGGCGGCGCAGCACATGGAAATACTGTGCGGGTGTGGTGAGATTGCAGACCTGCATGTTTTCCTGCGCGCAGAGTTGCAGGAAGCGCTCGAGGCGGGCGCTGGAGTGTTCCGGACCCTGGCCCTCGTAGCCGTGGGGCAGGAGCATGACTATCGAGCTTGGGCGGCCCCATTTCGATTCGGCCGATGCGATGAACTGGTCGATGATGATCTGCGCTCCGTTGCCGAAATCGCCGAACTGCGCCTCCCAGATGCAGAGCATGGAGGGGAAATCCATCGAGTATCCGTAGTCGAAACCGAGAACGGCGTATTCGGAGAGCGGACTATTGTAGACGCAGAAGGTTTCCTGTTTGGAGGAAATGTGTTTAAGCGGGATGTAGCGCTCACGGGTCTGCTCGTCATAGAGCGCCGCATTGCGGTGGCTGAATGTGCCACGGCGGCTGTCTTGGCCGGAGAGTCGCACGGGCGTCCCTTCGAGAAGGAGCGAACCGAAGGCGAGGGCTTCGGCGAGACCCCAGTCGTAGGGGCCGCCGTCCTTCCAGATCTGAAGCCGGCGATCCAGCACCGTGCGCTGGATTTTTTGCACAACTTGGAAGCCTTCGGGGGCGGTGGTAATGGCTTTGACGATCTTGTCCAAGGTGCGCTTGGTGATCGCGGTGTTGCAGGGTTCGTGGGAGTAGGGTGGCTGAAAAATGGCTGTGGAGCCGGTAAGTGGACTCTTTTTCTTTTTGCCATCGCCCGGCTTGGAGACCTCGCTGAGAGCGGCCTCGAGCTTGGCGATGAGCTTGGCTTTGATATCCGCCGCTTCTTTTTCCGGCACGGTGCCGAGCGCGGCGGTTTCCTGCGCAAATTTTGTGCTCAGCAGGGGATGGCGTCGAATGACATTATAGAGGTCAGGTTGGGTGAATGCCGGTTCGTCGGTTTCGTTGTGCCCGTGGCGGCGGTAGCAGTAGATATCAACCACCACATCGCGGCCGAACTTCTGGCGAAACTCCAGCGCGATCTGGGCGATTTCGACGACGGTGAGGGGATCCTCGCCGTTGACATGGAAAACCGGAGCGTCGACCATCTTGGCGATGTCGGTGCAGTAGCGTGTGGAACGGGAGTCCGCCGGCAGCGTGGTGTAACCGATCTGGTTGTTCACGACGAGATGGATTGTGCCGCCGGTGCGGTAGCCCTCGAGTTGAGACATGTTGAATGTCTCCGCAACGATGCCTTGTCCGATGAAAGCGGCATCGCCGTGGATGAGGATGGGAACGACTTTTTTGCGTTCCACGGTGTCATTGAGAATGCGCTGACGGGCGCGGGCCTTGCCTTCCACGACCGGGTCAACGGCCTCGAGATGGCTGGGGTTTGCCGCAAGGCGGATTTCGACCTTGTGTCCACCGGGCAGTTCGCGCGTCGTGTGGTAGCCGAGGTGGTATTTCACATCCCCGTTTCCACCGACCAACTCCGGAGTGAAATTGTCCTGGAATTCGTTAAAAATGACGCTGGCCGGCTTGTGCAGGAAATTGGTCAGCACATTCAATCGTCCGCGGTGCGCCATGCCCATGACGAGTTCCAGCACGCCGAGGTTGGGAGAATTTTCCAGAATGGCATTGAGCGCGAGCATGAGGGATTCGCCGCCCTCGAGGGAGAAGCGTTTCTGGCCTACATACTTCGTGTGGATAAATGACTCGAAGGTCTCGGCCTCGTAGATCTTGCCAAGAACATCGCGGTGCATCTCGGCGGAATTCCGGTCGGTGCGGCGGCGGTTCTCGACGCGGCTTGCCACCCACTCGCGGATTTCGGGATTTTCGATGTGGGAAAACTCCACACCGAGCGTGTCGGAGTAGGTTTGGCGCAGGGCGGAGATCATTTCGCCCAGCGGCATCTGGCGGCCCTGCTGGAAATGGCGAGATGAGACAAGCTCCTTCATGTCCGCCTCGGTGAATCCAAATTCAGATGGCGCAAGGAGAGGATTCTCGGGAGCGCTCGGGGCGAGGGGATTCAGATGCGATGCGGTGTGGCCGATGGACCGGTATGCGGCGACCAAGGCGTCCACGCGGGCTTGGAGGGGGGAAGACCCGATTCCCGATGCGGCGGCTTGCTCCTCTTTTTTCAAACGGGCAAGCCCGAGTTCAAAGCCCTCGAAAAAGGCGGCCCAGTCAGGGGACACCGAATGCCGGTCGGCCTGCCAGCGTTGGTGCATTTCGTCGATCAGCGTCTCGTTTGCACGAGCGGGAACGGAGGTGTTCATTAATTTATAGGAAAAATGGATGTGCAGACTCCTCGGGTGGAGTGAGCCAAGACTTTGAGGGGATGGACTTGAAAGATCAAGCCATGAAAAATCAATGTCCGGTTCCGCGTGCGCCGAAGATGGCCGAGCCGATGCGAACGATGGTGGCGCCCTCGGCTATGCCTTGCTCGAAATCACCGCTCATACCCATGGAAAGTTCCTTGAGCGGATGTCCACTCGCAGCGGAGAGAGCGTCCCGCAATTTCCTCAATCCCTCGAAAACCGGTCTGGCGCTGTCTGGATTTTCCGAATTCGGAGCCATCGTCATCAGGCCCTCGATGCAAAGGTGGGGTAGGGGAAGAAGCTCCTCCAGGGCAGCGGGAAGCGAGGCGGGAGCGAAGCCGAATTTGCTCTCTTCACCAGAGACATTTACCTCGAGAAGGATACTGGCTGTGACGCCAAACTCGCCTGCGATGCGGTTCATTTGCAAGGCAAGGGCGGTATTGTCCACGCCATGGAACAAGGCAAAACGCCCGATCACTTTGCGGACTTTATTGGTTTGAAGATGGCCGATGAGATGCCATTCCAGATCGGGCGGCAGGGTGTCGATTTTCGGCAGGGCGTCCTGAACGCGGTTTTCTCCAAAAACACGCTGACCGGCTTCGATGGCCTCCCGGATGATTTCCGGCGAATAGGTTTTCGAGACGGCCACGAGTTTAACCTCATTGGCGGAGCGCCCGTGCCGCTCGGCGGCGTTGGCGATGCGTTGTTGGATGATTTCGAGATTTTCGGCGACCTGGCTCATTTTTCTTCTTCTTACAGCCAGCACCTTTCGCCCGCGATGACTTTTGTGTATATTGTCGTCCGAAATTTTTTCTCATCATGCGTCCTGAAAAATTCACCATCAAACTTCGCGAGGCCTTGAATTCCGCCATGGAGGTGGCCTCCAAGAACGAAAATCCCGAGATCACCTGCGAGCATTTGCTTTCCGCTCTCGTTGCGCAGTCGGATGGACTCGCCCGACCACTTTGCGAAAAGCTCGGCGTCTCCGTGCCAGCGCTCGAAGGGCGCTTGAAGGATGCCATCGCCGCTCTGGCCCATGTTCGCGGCGGTTCCCAGCCGCAATTCTCAAACGAGCTGAACAAAGTCCTCCAAGCCGCCGAGGGCGAGATGGCCATGCTCAAGGATGATTTCACAAGCGTGGAGCATTTCCTCCTCGCGCTTCTAACTACGAATTACGCCGCCGCAAAAATGCTCAAAGACAGCGGCGTAACGCGCGACAAACTCATGCAGGCCCTCGTCGCCGTGCGTGGCAGTCAGCGCGTCACCGATCAAGACCCCGAGGGCAAATACCAGACGCTGGAAAAATACGGCCGCGACCTCACCGCCGCCGCCCGCGTTGGCAAGATCGACCCCGTCATCGGCCGCGACGACGAGATTCGCCGCACCATGCAGGTCCTTTCCCGCCGCTCTAAAAACAACCCCGTGCTTATCGGCGAGCCCGGCGTCGGCAAGACCGCCATTGTCGAAGGCCTCGCCCGCCGCATTGTGAGCGGCGATGTGCCGGAATCCCTCAAAAACAAACGACTCATCGCGATGGATATCGGCTCGATGGTCGCCGGAGCCAAGTTTCGTGGCGAATTCGAGGATCGTCTCAAGGCGTTTCTGAAAGAAGTCACCGCTAGCGAGGGCGAGGTCATTCTTTTCATCGACGAGCTTCACACCATCGTCGGAGCCGGAGCCGCCGAGGGTTCGATGGATGCCTCAAATCTCCTGAAACCCCAACTCGCCCGTGGCGAACTCCACACCATCGGAGCCACCACGCTCGACGAGTATCGCAAATACATCGAAAAAGATGCCGCCCTCGAGCGCCGCTTCCAGCCAGTGATGGTCGGCGAGCCGAGTGTCGAGGACACCATCGCCATTCTTCGCGGACTCAAGGAACGCTACGAGGTCCACCACGGCGTGCGCATCCAGGATGCCGCCCTCATCGCCTCCGCTGTTTTGAGCCACCGCTACATCAGCGACCGCTTCCTGCCTGACAAAGCCGTTGATCTCATGGACGAAGCCGCATCCCGTCTCAAGATCGAGCTGGAATCCCTGCCGACCGAGATCGACCAGCTCGAGCGCCAGATCATGCAGCTCGAGATGGAGCGCGAGGCTCTCAAAAAAGAAAAAGACGCCGCCAGCCGCGAGCGCCTCGAGAAGCTCGAGCGCGAACTCGCCGAGGTGAAGGAGCAGGCCTCCACGCTCCGCGCCCAGTGGCTGAAGGAAAAAGAAGAAATCGGAAAGACCCAAAAAGTCGCCGAGCGTGTCGAGCAACTCCGCGCCGAACTCGAGCAGGCCCAGCGCCGTGGCGATCTGCACCGCGCCAGCGAAATCCAATACGGACTCCTCCCCGACATGGAGCGCGAACTTAAAAAAATGGAGCACGCTGCACCTGCGGGGGATTCCGAGAAAAAAGCCACCGCCATCCTCCGCGAAGAGGTCACCGAGGAGGACATCGCGAAGGTCGTTGCCACTTGGACCGGCATCCCCGTTTCCCGCCTCCAGGAAGGCGAACGCGCCAAGCTCGTGAAAATGGAGGAACGCCTCATGGAGCGCGTCGTCGGCCAGCAGCAAGCCATCAAAGCCGTCTCCAACGCCGTCCGCCGCGCCCGCGCCGGCCTGCAGGATGAAAACCGCCCGATCGGATCGTTCCTTTTCCTCGGCCCCACAGGCGTCGGCAAAACCGAACTCTCCAAAGCCCTCGCGGAATTTCTCTTCGACGACGAAGGCGCCATCATCCGCCTCGACATGTCCGAATACATGGAGAAGCACACCGTCGCCCGCCTCATCGGAGCACCTCCCGGCTATGTCGGCTACGAGGAGGGCGGTCAACTCAGCGAAGCCGTGCGCCGAAAGCCCTACTCGGTTGTGCTTTTTGACGAAGTGGAAAAAGCCCACCCCGATGTCTTCAATGTCCTCCTTCAGGTCCTCGACGACGGTCGCATCACCGATGGCCAGGGCCGCACGGTGGATTTCAAAAACACCGTTCTCATCCTCACTTCAAACATCGGCAGCCAATACATCATGGAAGATCTGCCGAAAGAGGAGCGTAACCGCCGCGTGCAGGAAGCCCTTCGCAGCCACTTCCGGCCCGAGTTCCTGAACCGCATCGACGAGACGATTATCTTCGACCGCCTCGACGCCAGCCAGATCACCCACATCGTGGACATCCAGCTCCGCCGCCTCCTCGCCCGCCTCGCCAAGCAAAACATAACTCTAACCCTCGACGACTCCGCCAAGCTCTTCCTCGGGAAGGAAGGCTACGACCCCGCCTACGGCGCCCGCCCCCTCAAGCGCGTCATCCAACGCCAAATCCTCGACCCCCTCAGTCTCGAAATCCTCGACGGCCACTTCGGCGAAGGCGACCACATCCAAGCCACCGAAAAAGACGGCCACCTCGAGTTCTCAAAAACCACAGCCTGAAAAAAGCCTTTTAAAGCGCAGCCGGGGTCCCAAATCCCAGCTGCGAAGCGGCGCCTGATTTTTTCGCTCTCCGCTGCCTATTAAATTGCATCGATGGGATATCCAGCGTAAGGAGAGGTCGTATGAACTCTCCACTCTTTGCCCTATCCATGCCGGGTTGGCCTGAAATAGTTTTTATTCTCGTCATCGTGCTCTTGCTTTTCGGGGCCAAGAAACTTCCGGAACTCGCCCGTGGAATTGGTCAGAGCTTGGGAGAATTCAAACGCGCCCGCGATGACTTTGAGCGCGAGATTCATAAATCCACCGCCGAGTTGGAAATCAAGGAGCCTGCGGAGAAACAGCCTCACAAGCCGGCCTGATCCAGTCCGGCGCATCGACATGTCGCCGCGCGGGATTTTTTGCTGGATTCTCTTTTTTTGCCTTCCGGTTCTCCCTGCCAAGGAAGTCGTAGTGGCCTACTACAATTTGGAAAATTACCTCCCCATGCCACGAGTTGTTGATGGCAAGCGGGTGGAAAACGCTCCGAAGCCCGAGTCCGAGATCGCTGCTTTGATCGCCATGCTCAAGCGCATTCGCCCGGATGTCCTTGGAGTCGTGGAGATCGGTGATCAGGCCATGCTGGCCGATTTTCAGGAAAGACTTTCCGCCGTGGGTATGGTTTTTCCACACTCCGAATGGGTTGGCGCCCCCGAGGGAGGGCGTCACATCGCGCTTTTGAGCCGGTTTCCGATTGTTGCCCGCAATTCCAAGCCGGATGTGCCTTTTGAACTTGATGGCCGCTATCAGCGCATGGGGAGGGGGATACTCGATGCCACGGTCGAGATCACGCCCGGCTATCAACTCCGCCTTGTCGGTGTTCACTTGAAGTCCCGTCGGGTCGTGCCGGCGTTTGATGAAAAAAAATTCCGTGCGCGCGAGGCCCTGCTCGTGCGTGCCCATCTGGATTCGATTTTCAAGGCGGACTCCTCTGTGAACCTCCTTCTCTTCGGGGATCTGAACGACACCAAGAACGAATCGCCCGTCAAAGACATTCAGGGCATTTCCGGTTCACGCACTGCCATGCGCGACCTTCCCTTGCGCGATGCGCAGGGGCTTGTCTGGACACATTTTTGGTCCGAGGCGGATGTTTATTCCCGCATCGACTACCTGCTCGCCAGCGAGGGGCTTTGGCCGGAATTGAAACTCTCCCGCAGTGGAATCGGCGGCGGGCGCGAGTGGCGCCGGGCCAGCGACCACCGTCCCCTCTCTACAACAATCAGCACTTCCGAATGAAAACGCTTCTCCTTCTTCTGCTCGCCGTATCGACGGTTTTTGCCGGTGCGGATGAGGATTGGGCCGTGATTGTGTCGATGGATGCCGGGCCGTCGCGCAAGCCCGCGAGCGTGGACGAGGCGAGGGACTTCGCGAAGGTGCATTTCGCGCGACATTCCGCGCTCATCGAGAAGTTCCTGAAAGAAAATCCGGGCGATCCGCGTGTTTTTGAGGCCCGCCTGCGATTGGCGGCGATTCAGGCAGCCATAGGAAAAATGGAGGACAGGCAGAGTCTGTTGGATGAAGCCATGCGGCAACTTCAGGCACTCGAGAGGGACAAGTCCGCGACACTCTCCCAGCGTGCGGAGGCGGGATTCCGCCGCGTTTCGCTTCTCATGCAGAGCTTGAAGGGGCAGGAATCCGACCGCCGCCGGGATCTTGTGGCGGCGGCGCGGAATTACTCGATCCGCTATGCAGGGGATCGCCGCGCTCCGCGACTTCTGGTGGAAGTAGCCACGATTTGCGACAACGATCCTGCCCTCAAGCGCGACCTTTTGGAGGAGGCCCGCCAGTCCTCGAAAGAGGATGCCTTGAATCGCCGCATCGATGATGATCTTCGAAGACTCGGTCTGGTTGACAAGGCCCTTGCAGTGAGCTTTCCAACGATTCAGGGAGGAACATTCGACATCGCCAGGCAGAGAGGGCGAATTGTTGTGCTCGTTTTCTGGTCCGCCGAGGCCGTTCCGAGCCTCATTTGGATGGAGGATTTTCGCCGCGCCCTCGTGAACCTGCCCGCCGAAAAAATCGAAGTGGCGACCGTGAACCTCGACAGGAATCCGGAAAAAGTTTTGTCCCTCATGAAGGAAATCTCGCTCCCAGATTGGCCGACCGCCTGCGATGGCAAAGGCTGGGCCGGGCCGATGGTGCGTGAGTTCGGCATCAATGCCCTGCCCACGGTGTTTCTTTTCGACCAGAAGGGAATTCTTCGCGCCGTGAATGCAAGGAATTCCTATGAGCCATGGATTAGAAAACTCATCGCCCAACCCAACGCTCCCTGATTCTTCACTCAAACCGCCAACACCGCTCCCATCCCATGCCTGATTTCAAATACGGATCCACTCTCCCTGAGGTTTATTCGAATGCAGCGCTTCGCTATGACGGGCTTCCCGGTTTTTGCAAAAAGGACAAGTCGGGCGCTTTTGTGCCGATCAGCTTCCGTGAAACCTACGAACGCGGACTGGATCTGGCGACATCGCTCATTGCGCTGGGGGTGCAGCCCCGTGAGCATGTGGGGCTGCTCGCTGACAACCGCCTGGAGTGGATTCTTTCGGACTACGCCATTCTTCTGGCCGGAGCCGCCGATGTGCCCCGAGGCACCGACATCACCGACGCGGAGTTGATTTATATTCTCACGCATTCCGATGCCCGATTCGTTTTTGTGGAGAATAAGGCCATGCTGGCCCGCGTCCAACATTGCCGCCCGCAATTGCCCCACTTGCAGGGAATCATTGTAATGGCGCCCGAGGAGATTCCGGCGGCGGAGGGAGTTTATGGATTGGAGCAGTTGACCGGCGAGGGGGCGCGCAAACGCCAGGCGGGGGATCGCTCCGCGCAGGAACGCGCGCGCGCCGTGCTGCCGGAGGATCTTTGCACCATCATCTACACCTCGGGAACCACCGGCACTCCGAAGGGGGTGCAGCTCACCCACGCCAACATGTGCTCCCAGATCGAAAACCTCCCGCTCGCACTGCGCCCGGGCGACCGCGCGCTCTCGATCCTGCCTGTCTGGCACAGTTACGAGCGCGCTTTTGAGATGCTCTCGATCTCGAGGGGCGTTGGCACTTACTACACCTCGCTACGCGGACTCGCGGAGGATTTGAAAACAGTCCGCCCGACCGTGATGGCCTCCGCTCCGCGACTTTGGGAGAACCTCTATCTCAAAATCCTGTCGAATGTGAAATCCGCTCCTCCGATTCGACAAAAGCTTTTCCATCTGGCCTACGTGGCCACCCGCAATATCAAACGCGCGGAGCGTTTTTTCAAAGGCCAGCAATTGGACGAACACGGCCGTGCACCTCTTCAAAGCCTCAAGCTGGCTTTGAAACACGCTCTGCTCTGGTTGGCATCCATCGTCCCGGCCAGGCTCCTCGATGGCATCGTTCTCAAAAAACTCCGCGCCATTGTCGGTGGGGAATTCCGAGGGACTATCTCCGGAGGTGGAGCGCTGCAACCGCATGTGGATGAGTTTTTCAACTTCATAGGAATCCCGGTTCTCGAAGGCTATGGAATGACGGAAACCTCGCCCGTGCTGGCTGTGCGCACTTGGAGCAATCTCGTGATCGGGACGGTGGGAAATCCCTACCCGCATACCGAGGTGCGCATTGTCGATCTTCAGAGCGGCGAGATTCTGTATCCCGAGTCCAGACGCCCCGGCGGCGGGCGTGGAATGCGGGGTGAAATCCATGTGAAAGGTCCGCAAGTCATGCGCGGCTACTACAAGGATCCCGAGGGCACGGCCCGCGTGTTGCGTGACGGATGGATGAACACGGGGGACATCGGAATGGTGACCTACAATGGTTGTCTGAAAATTCTCGGCAGGTCGAAGGACACCATCGTGTTGCTCAACGGTGAAAACATAGAGCCTGTGCCGATCGAAGCGAGGCTCGTGGAGTCTTCATTCATCGATCAGTGCATGGTCGTTGGTCAGGATCAAAAGGCGCTTGCGGCTTTGATTGTGCCTTCTTTCGAGCATTTTCGGCAGGCTGGATTCACCGAATCCACCGCAGCCGAACTATCCGCCAATCCGAAGGTTGGTCACCTGATCGACGAAGAAATTCGCAACCACATTAACCACTCAAACGGCTTCAAATCCTTCGAGCGCATTATTGCCTGGCGCTTTGTTCCGAAGCCCTTCGAAGTCGGTGATGAAATGACCAACACCTTCAAGCTCAAGCGGCATGTGATCACGGACCGCTACGCCCACCTGATTTCGGAGATGTTTCCGAAGCAGGCGGAGTAGGGGACGCTCAGAGTGCGTTGCCGGTCTTGACCTCGATCACATCGTGCGGTGCGCTCTCGCGCAGGCCAGATGTCGTAATGCGGGTGTAGCGGGCGTTGGCACGGAGTTGTGTCAGGTTTGCGGCTCCCAGGTAGCCCATGCCGCTTTGGAGACCTCCGGCGAGTTGGGCGAGAACTGTATCGGTGGGTGCGGATACCTCTTTCAGGGCCTCAATGCCTTCGGCTGCGGATTTGCGGTTGATGTCCTTGCCGTGCCCGTAGCGGGCTGCGCTGCCGGCCTTCATGGCGGCGTGGCTGCCCATGCCGCGGTATTGTTTGTAGAATTTCCCGTTGATTTCCATGATCTGGCCTGGAGCCTCGGGACAACCTGCCAAGAGGCTGCCGCAGATGACCGCGTGCGAGAGGGTGAGGGCTTTCACGATGTCGCCAGATTTGGTGATGCCTCCATCGGCGAGTATGGTGACTCCGCAACTTTCGGCTGCCTTCGAACAAACATAGAGCGCGGTGAGTTGGGGAATGCCCACGCCGGCGACGACGCGCGTCGTGCAGATGGAGCCGGGGCCTTGTCCAACCTTGATGGTATTCGCGCCGCACTCGGCCAGAAACTGAACACCCGCGCCGCTCGTCACATTTCCGGCGATGATTGGCAAAGAGGCGAATTCGGAACGAATGGCTTTCACCGCCTCACCAACTCCACGCGTGTGTCCGTGTGCTGTCGAGACCGCAACGGCATCCAGACCGCGTTCGACCATGGCGCCCACATGAGTCAGGAGGGAATCCTTGTCGAGTGCGCCATCGGGGAGCCTCGGTGGGCTGATTGCCGCACCGCAGATGAGGCGGAATTTGGCGTCCCTCGCCGGTTTGGTTTGCAAGGAACGCTCCTGCGAAATTCGCTCGATATCGCTCAAGGTGAAGAGACCCTTTAGGTGATCGTCCTTGTCCACAACGAGGAGTTTATGGGTGCCGATATTGTCCGTGAAAAACCGGTCGGCCCGTGCAATGGGATCGCCGCCGAGTTCGTCTTCCCGAATTGTTAGGACCGAGGGCCTCTTGACCATCGCTTCGCCCACACCCCGTGATGCGAAGCGGGCGCGGACGCAGTGTCCGGGCAGGAGACCAAGCAGACGCCCGGATTCATCGACAACGGGAAATGTGCTGAAGGTGAATTTTTTCTCTTCGATGAGATTCAACACATCGCCGATTTTTTGATCCGGATGGACTTTGATGGGTTCTCGAATCAACCCATGGACATGGTTTTTGACCCGGGAAACCTCGGAGAGTTGCTGCTTGGGAGGCATGTTGTAATGGATCAATCCAAGGCCGCCATGGAGCGCAAGGGCGATCGCCATGCGGGATTCGGTGACTGTGTCCATATCGGCCGAGACCACGGGCAAGTGGAGGTTCAAGCCATCGGCGAGACGGGTTTCGTAGTTCGCGTCCTTTGGCAGAATCTCGCTGTAGAGAGTGGCGAGCGACACATCGTCGTAGGTGAGGGCCAAACCCTCGCAGCCAAGGAAGAAGTCGTCAGCCGCTTTGTAGAAAAGACTATCCCAATCTCCGGCGCCGCGCGCCCCGTGTGATGAAGATTTCATACTTCATACTCTGGAATGCGGAATTTTGAGGCAAGCCGATTTTCCAGATGGGAAAAATTGTGACACACAGAGCCCTTTACTCGCCCGCTTCAAAAAAATACCACTCAAGCATGCCAAATTCCCGAATCAAAGTCGGACTCGTCCAAAACTCCTGCTCGCTCGATGTCGAAGCCAACACCGCCGCCGCCATCCGGGGTGTGCGCGAAGCCGCCGCCAAGGGCGCGAATATCGTCTGCCTTCAGGAGCTTTTCCAATCGGTCTACTTCTGCCAGATCGAAGACCACAAATACTTCGACCTCGCCGAGCCCGTCCCGGGCCCTGCGACTGGGATTTTTCAAGAACTCGCGAAGGAACTGGGTGTGGTGATCGTCGCCTCGCTCTTCGAACGGCGTGCGCCCGGCCTTTACCACAATACCGCCGCTATTATTGATGCCGACGGGGCATTTCTCGGAAAATACCGGAAGATGCACATCCCGGATGATCCGCTTTTTTACGAGAAATTTTACTTCACTCCGGGGGACCTCGGCTTTCGAGCATGGGACACGCGTTTCGGCCGGATCGGCGTCTGTGTTTGCTGGGATCAATGGTATCCCGAGGCCGCCCGCCTCACTGCTCTTCAGGGGGCACAAATCCTTTTCTATCCGACCGCGATCGGTTGGCATCCGAAAGAAAAAGAAAAATACGGCCGCCGCCAGCATTCCTCTTGGGAGACTGTTCAACGCGGCCACGCCATAGCCAACGGATGCTATGTCTTCGCTCCAAACCGCGTGGGACACGAGGCTCCAGATGGTGGCGATGGCATCGAATTCTGGGGACAAAGTTTCGCAGCGGACCCCTCGGGCGAGATCATCGCCAAGGCTTCTTGCGACAAGGAGGAAGTGCTCGTGGTGGAGGTCGATCTCGAGAGCGTGGACGCGCAGCGCACCCACTGGCCATTCCTTCGCGATCGCCGCATCGAGAGCTACGGAGACATCACTCGCCGGTTCATTGATTAACCGGATATGCGTGTCACCTCAGCTGAATTCTTACAGAGCTGTCCTGGCTTGGAGGCGTGTCCTCCGGATGATGTTCCGGAGTTCGCCTTCATCGGTCGTTCCAATGTGGGCAAGTCCTCGCTTTTAAATCTCCTCACCGGAAAACAAGGGCTCGCCCGTGTGTCGCAGACGCCCGGTTGCACACAGCTCATCAATTTCTTCAAAATCAACGGAGCCTTTCGCATGGTGGATCTGCCTGGCTACGGCTACGCCAAGGTGCCGAAAGGCCACCGAGTCGCGTTTCAAGATATCATCGCCGGCTACATCGCCGACCGGCCAAACTTGCGCCGCGTTTTCGTCTTGGTTGATTCGCGCCACGAACCTCAGAAAATCGATCTCGAATTTCTGGAGTGGCTCGGCGAGGTCGATCGCCCGTTTTCTGTGGTCTTCACCAAAACCGACAAACTGAAGTCATCGCATGTGAAAAAAAATACGGAGGCTTTCCTAGAGGCGCTCGCAGCCGTTCACGCGGGAACCCCGGATATCTTTCTCACCTCCTCGAAAACCCGCGATGGCAAGCGGGAGATCCTCGGATCCATCGGCGCTCTTCTGGATGCCGCAGCCTGAGTCGCGGCGTTAAAAAAGAGTTTCCAGTATCGACAGAGACCCTTCGAGTGTGGAATGGGGTATGGGTATGGCTGTTGATGCGATTCTTTTTGATCTGGATGACACACTGATTGTGGATGAAGCGGTTTCCAAGGAGGCCCTGGCCTCTACGGCCCAACTTGCTTCCAAACTCGCCGGTATCGAGACCTCGGCTTTTCTGGCGGATGCCAAAAAGTATGGCTCCGAGTTCTGGCGTCAGGGTCCGTGCTACGACTATGTGAAATCCATCGGCATCAGTTTTCATGAATGCCTTTGGGGGCACTTCGAGGGCGACAAACCCGAGTTGATCAAGCTGCGCGAGTGGTCGCGGACCTACCGAGTGGCCGTCTTCAGCGCGGTTCTCCGGGCGCAGGATGTGTCGGATGATGACGCCGCCGAAAAACTTGCGGCCCACTTCAGCGCCCAACGGCGCCAGTTGGCCCGTCTCATGCCTGACGCTGTGGAGACTCTGGTTCGCCTCAAGAAGTCCCACAAGATCGCTCTTCTCACAAATGGAGCGCCGGATTTGCAGAGGGAAAAAATCGCAGCATCAGGACTCGGTGGCTACTTCGATGCGATTGCGGTCTCCGGGGAACATGGCATCGGCAAACCGCGTGCTGAAATTTTTCAGATTCTGCTCGGTGAGCTCGGCGTCTCGGCGGACCGCGCCGTGATGGTGGGCAATAGCCTGGAGCGCGACATTGCCGGAGCGCTCAATGCCCAACTCGCCGCCGCAGTCTGGCTGCAGGTGCCGGGCTCCGAGGAACACGCGGCGGTGAAGCCCCACCACACCATTCGAGGCTTGCATGAAATTCCCGCTCTCGTGGCGGGAATTTGACACATCTCACACCTGCTTGGCGCGGGAGGGCAGGTGCTCGGTGCAGTATTCCTTGCCATCCGCTGAGACGCGGAATTCGGCATCCGGATTGGAGACCTCGGTGATTTTGCACACTTCGCAGCAGTGGATCGTTTGCTCGCTTTGGAGCGCCTTTTCAAACCGCTTGCGGCGCTCGCCGGTTCGCAGCGACTCCGCGCGGTTTTTCAGGAACGCTGGAGCGAAAAACAGCAGGTAGTTACCCAGGCACATGACGACCATCATTTTCATGTCCAATGGTCCGAAGAGTAGGTATCCGGCTGGAACGATCAGGCTGAACAAGGCAACCCACTTCATTTTGACCGGGATGATCATGAACAGCAGGATTTCGAAGTTTGGTGCTAGTGTTGCCGCAGCCAGGAAGAGCGAGAGGTTCAGAAAAAAGTTGCCGCCGGCGGCTCCGAAAAGAAGCGCCGAGACAATGCAGAACGCCATCCCCAGAAAATAATAGGCGTTCAAGCGGAAGACGCCCCAGCTTTCCTCCAGCATGTCGCCAAGCCACCAAGTGAAAATCAGGTAAAAGAGGATCCAGAAGAAGCTCATCGTCTCCGGAATGAAAATCCAAGTCACCGCACGCCAGATTTCGCCGTTCCGAAAAGCAATAGGATCGAGTTGCAGCGCTTGGATGTAGTCCGGTTGGAGCGTCAGCAGGATGAAGACCAGCGCGTTCAAAGCCACGACATAGCGGATGAGGCCGGGAATCGCAAAGCGGCCCAGTGTTTTTTCGAGACGGTCGAGAATTGTCATGTGAGGAGTCCAGAATCCCCACCTCGAAGGGGGCTTGTAAAGTGTGGAGAGTTTTTTGTTACCCGGTGGCTGGTGAAAATGCCTTTTCTTCCCCAAGGGGACTCGGAATAATTCCGGCCTCATATCTTCACCATGCCAAAGTCCCAACCCAACATGCGCCCGTATTCCTCAGCCGTTTTCGATGGTCTTAACCGGGCGCCGAGCCGTGCCATGCTCTACCCCGTCGGATACAAGGAGAGTGATTTTTCGAAACCACAGGTCGGCATTGCTTCGACATGGAGCATGGTCACTCCCTGCAACATGCACATCGACCAGCTCGCCCGCGAAGCCGCACTGGGAGTTGATGCCGCAGGAGGCAAGGGAACAATTTTCAACACCATCACGATCTCGGATGGCATCTCGATGGGCACAGAGGGGATGAAATACTCGCTCGTCTCGCGCGAGGTCATCGCCGACTCCATCGAGACGGTCGTGGGTTGCCAGGGCTTCGACGGATTTGTGGCCATCGGCGGTTGCGACAAAAATATGCCTGCCTGCATCATGTCGATCGTTCGCATGAACCGTGCGGCGGTCTTCGTCTATGGCGGAACAATCCTGCCCGGCTGCCTCTCCAAGCGCCAACTCGATGTCGTCTCCGTCTTCGAGGCTGTCGGTCAGTGCGCCGCTAACAAAATCACAAAAAAAGAACTGCACGATGTGGAGTCCAATGCCATCCCTGGCCCAGGCTCCTGCGGCGGAATGTATACGGCCAATACCATGGCCTCCGCGATCGAGGCGATGGGCTTCAGTCTTCCAAACAGCTCGGCCCAAAATGCCGTCTCGCCACAAAAGAACGCGGATTGCCGCAACGCCGGTGCTGCTGTCCTGAACATGCTCAAACGCGGCATCCTGCCATCGGATATCATCTCCAAGGAAGCCCTCGAGAACGCCATCACGGTCATCATTGCCCTCGGTGGATCGACAAACGCCGTGATGCACCTACTTGCAATCGCGCATACGGCCAGAATCAAGCTCACGCTCGAGGACTTCACCCGCATTGGCCGTCGAGTGCCGGTTCTCGCCGATCTCAAGCCCAGTGGCCGTTTTCTCATGTCCGAGTTGGTTTCCATCGGCGGCATTGTGCCAATGATGAAGACCCTGCTTGCGGAGGGATTGCTACACGGCGATTGCCTCACGGTCACCGGCAAGACGCTCAAACAAAACCTCGCTCCCTTTAAGCCCTACACGAAAGGCCAGGAGATCATTCGCCCCATCAAGAATCCGATCAAAAAAGACAGCCACCTTGTCATTCTCAAAGGCAACCTCGCCTCGGAGGGGGCCGTCGCCAAAATCAGCGGCAAGGAAGGCGAGAAATTCAGCGGCAGCGCGCGAGTTTTTGAATCCGAGGAAAAGGCTCTTGAAGCCATCCTCGCGAACAAAATCAAGAAGGGCGATGTCATTGTGATCCGCTATGAAGGGCCTCGCGGCGGTCCAGGTATGCGCGAAATGCTCTCGCCCACCAGCGCCGTCATGGGAGCAGGCCTCGGCAAGGATGTCGCCCTCATTACCGACGGGCGCTTTTCGGGAGGCACTCACGGATTCGTCGTCGGGCACATCACTCCCGAGGCATTTGATGGCGGGGCACTTGCCATTGTGAAAAATGGCGACCCGATTACAATCGATGGCGTGAAGCACTCTCTCACTCTCGATATTCCAGCGAAGGAGATCGCAGCCCGCTTGGCGAAGTGGAAGAAGCCGAAGCCGCGCTACGACCGCGGTGTGCTCGCAAAATACGCCAAGCTCGTCTCCACCGCCTCCGAAGGCGCTGTCACCGACGGTTGTCTGTAAAAATTCGATAGACCATGAGGCAATACCCGGCCAATCCCATGCAGGCGGCGGCTTACCACCGCTACCTGAGCGCGCCCTGCGCTCCGGGTGCCAACACCCAGGTCTCGATCAGTTTCGGCGAAAGCACGAATTCGGACTTTCTCCGACAGGCATGGCAAGTCGTCATCCAGCGGCACCCCATCCTTCGCTCCGCCTTCACGAAAACGATGGAGGGCGTCATGGTGCGCGAGGCGGACAAAGCTGAACCGCACTGGATTTCCCTCGATTGGCAGAGCATTCCCGCAGAGGAAATCCCTTCGAAATGGAACGACCTTCTCGCAGCCGATGCCCTCGCCGATTTCGAGCCGATAGCCATTCCTCTCATCCGCTTCCACGAAATCCGCCTTCCCGGCGGCGCCGGTCACTATCTTCTGACCGCGCCCGCCTTCCTGCTGGATGAATTCTCAATCACCCGCGTTCTGCTCGATCTCCTCCTCACGCTCGGGCAGGCGCCGCTCTCCGCTGCGGGGAATTTTCCAGAGTATCTCAAACCCAAAGGCTGGGCGGATTTTCTCAAAAATGCCGAGGCGCCATTGCGCTTGGAACCCCGCTTCGGAAACGGGGAGCAGGTTCGCGCCTCGCTCCTGCTGAACCGGGATAAAACATCCGCCTTCTCGAAATTCTGCCTCGATCACGATCTCGAAGAAAGCCTCGCCCTGCGATGCCTGTGGTCCCTCCTTCTGCGCCGATTCGGAGCCTCCGGCAATGTCATGCTCACCCTGTTTGACGCCCGTGGTGAATCCACCGAGGCCGGCTTTTTTCAAAACTGGCTTCCCGTGGTCCACTCATGGAGCGAGTCCGTGGAGGACTGGCTCGACGCCGAGCAGGCGCTCACGGATGCGATGTCCGAAAACATCTGGATCGAAGGCGACGAGGCCCTGCGCGGTTCCGGACTCGATTTCACGCAGCAGGACATACCTGTCACCTTCGCGTGGCGGGGATCATCCATCAACGACATCATTCACACCGCCCTGCCGCGCTGGATCAACTTCGACGCCCAGCTTCAGCAAACGACCCTCCAAGGTCTGGTTCTTGAGTCGCGCCCCGGACCACGGTTGGAACTCTCGCTCACCGGTCCTTTCGGCTCCGAGCCAGTCCTAAAGGACTTCCTTGGTCGACTCATCGAAATCATCGGATCGCTTTCTGGAAACCTCGGCAAGCCAGTGAACCGCATGCCGGTCCTCTTGCCCGACGAAATTCTCCAGCTCCGAGATTGGTCACGCGGTCCCGAGATTCATCAACAACCGGCCTCCATCGTCGAGGCGTTCCGGAAAGTCGTTCAACGGAGTCCCGAGGCTGTTGCGGTCAAGTTCGGCGATTATGAAATGACCTACGCGGAGTTGGATGCCCTCTCCGACAAACTTGCCGCACACCTTGCCCAGACGGGGCTTGCCGGTGGTTGGCACGCGGCGCTCTTTCTTTCGCCATCCGCCTGGATCAGCGTGGCCATGCTCGGCGCCTGGAAGGCCGGGAACTCGTGCCTAGCGATCGATCCCACCGCGCCCGCCGATTGGGTCGAGGCGACTTTGGCCGCGCATGATGTCGCCTTGGTTTTTTGCGATGGTGCCAGTTCTGCTTCGATTGATGCCGGCACGCGCCGCCGCATCACCATCGATCAGGAATGGGACGCATTGGAAGCCGCTCCCGCCGAACCCAGGACTGTCGGCCCCGATGAATTGGCAGCCACCATGCCCGGTCATTCGGACGGCGCCCCGCCCATGGTTCGCGCTCTCACGCACGGCATGCTGGTGTCGGCGGCCTTGGAAGGCGCAAGGCTTCTGGATTTTCAACCCGGCCAGTCCTTCCTCGTTCGCTCCATGCCTGGCGGTGGAGGGTTTTTCGATGAATGGCTCATCCCTCTCCTCGCGGGCGGCACAGCCTATGTGGCCGGCTTCGATATGCTCGATTCTGCAGCCGCGCCGGTCACTCATTTGCGCCTCACTACACCCGAGTGGGCGAACCAGGCCGCCGACTGGGGCCATGAGGGAGAACCTTGCTCGCCCACCCTGCGTTGTGTTGCGGTGGAAGCCGGTTCGCCGCTTCTTTCATCAGCTTCTATCTGGCAAAAACAAAGCACGCCTCACCTGCGGCAGGTAGTATTTTTCAGTCCCGCATCGCTCTGCGGCCTCGGGCTTGCGGGAGTGATTCGCAAAAATGCCGTTAGCATTTCGGCAGGGAAACCCACCTCTGAATGCGAAGCGGTCATTGCCGATGCGGATGGACTGGAAATCCCGCCGGGCTATGTCGGTCGTCTTTTCCTCAAATTTCCGGGCTGGAAAAACCTCCCCGATACTGGTGGCAGGCTTGGCTTCGACACCGGTCTCAACGCCTGGCGCGATTGGGAGGGCGATTTGCATCTGGAAAGCGGAGCCCGCAAGGGCATTGGACTCCCCACGGCTGCGGAGATCAAAGTCGCTCGCGAATTGTTTTCTCAGGTTCTGGATGTCTTTGTTTCCCGGCAGGGAGTTTACGCGCTTTCGGACCAGCCGGCAGGCGATGCCGTTTGCCAGAAACAATGGCTCCTCAATCGCGCGGGTTGGATTGATGAATCCGCCCTGCCTCAGGCAGCTCAACCTACCGTCAGCCAGCCTCAACCTTCTTCGGCCCCAGCTTCGCCCAAGGCCTCTGAGCCATCAGTGCAGACAAGGCGCGCGGCCCAATCGACTTGGACACCCCTTGTCGAGATGTGCTCCAAAGGCAGCGGCAGTCCGCTGGTGCTCGTTCATCCGGCGGACGGCCTCACAGACTCCTATGCCGAGCTCCTCTATGCCCTGGGCAACTCGCGCAGGGTCATCGGAATTGCAGCCCGGGGGGCGCTGAACCCCGAATCGTGTCATCCCTCGATCGAGAGTGCCGCCGCGCAATACATCGCAGCCCTTTTCGAGGACGAGCCATTGCAGGATTTTCAACTCGCAGGCTTTGGATTCGGCGCCATCGTGGCTCTGGAAATGGCCCGCCAACTTCAAGCCGCCGGCCGCGCTCTCCCGCGTCTGGTTTTAATTGGCGCCATGCCTCCGCCAACAGACCAAACCGGCGGTTGGCTGGCCTCCATGAAAAAAGCCTTCAAGCGCACGGCCGCACCCGCCCGCATGGAGCCACGCACCCCTTCAAACGCAGCGGCCACCCGCCACGAGGCGATTCTTAAAAACTACCGTTTCCCCGCCTGCGACATACCGGCCACCATCGTCCTTCCTGCCGATCTCGCCGAATCCAGCGCCCCCTGGCAGGAACTGCTCTCGGGCGCCGCTGTCGAAATCACCCGCTCCTCCTGGTCGGAAATGCTCTCCACCCCGGCCGTCAAGCGAATCGCCTCCATTCTCGCCGACGAGAAGCTCTAATCACCCGCGTTTTGGAAAAAAACTGTCTTCGAAAAAACTCCACTGCCGTCCAGTAAGGGCGCAAAAAACTAGTGACGGACTTGGATAATCTTGATTCCAAGCGGGTATGTGGGTGTCGATTTTGAGAGGCGGTTTAAGAATTTGTGAGTGTCCCTCCTGAGATCCGTGAAATGTTCGTGCGGTGCTGTCCCATGAGATTTCAGGCGAAATCTGGGAAAGTAAGTCTGTTCCGGTCTGGCCAGCGCCCGGTAACTGCCGCCTCCTGTCCCACAGGATCGCAAAAGATCGAGTAGGTCGATTTTTTTGCCATAATGCGGCGTGGATCAAAGTGAAGAGCCGCGTGAAACTGCTCTCCCAAGAGGAAAGAAAGGCCTGATAGCGCAAGAGGAGGTAACACAGGAGCGCCGTCCAGATTTGCCAGCGCACGGCATTGGAGCTGTGCCCAAGGAAATCGGCCAGTTTCAAAGTCTGTTTGATCTGCTTGAAAAAGACCTCGATCGTCCAGCAGCTCCGGTAGAGGTCGGCCACACTTTGCGGTCTCCAGTCCATGTTATTGGTCAGGAATTCCATCTCACGTCCCTGGCCATCGACCTCCACCAGTGCGCGCACCCTGCGCATGTGCTGTGGGTATTTTTGACGACTGCTTTTGATGGAGAGGATCACTTCCTCGTCGGCCA
>JBIIUB010000037.1:0-24191 GCA_044340205.1 Terrimicrobiaceae bacterium | reverse complement strand
CAAGCCCGTCACCAACCGGCTTCACCACAAAAGCCCCTACACCGGGCATCACTTCGTGGAATTTGCGGTAGGGTGTGTTGCACTTCTTACATTTTTTTCCTTTTTGGCACTCTTCACACACCTCGCCCGGGTAGAGCACATACGAGCCGGCCGTTCGACGGATCGCATCGTTGTAGGCGTGCTTCTTGAAGAGATCGGCGCGCTTGAAGCGGCCCTCGGCTTTGATGCTTTCCTTCTCCTCTTCCAAGGAATCCTTGTCACCATCTGTTTCGCTTTTCTCGTGGAAGGATTTGATGAAATCTTTGTCAAACTTGTATTTCGCGTCGAAGTGCCAATAGCACACCAGACTTTCCTCCTCGGCCATCTCCTCCTGCTTTATCGCCTCTGCACGAGTGATTGCCGGCAATGCGATTCCTTCTAGCTCAGGAAATGCCATGAGCGTGAAGTCGGGAATGAATGTTGAGCTGTAGGAGCCAGGACGCCGTGGATCGAGGGAGGTAGTGAACCGCCTGTTGTAATACAAATGCAGTCTCCACGCGTTCTCTCCTGCACCACCGCGACCGGGGCGGTCTGGACTCCAGCGGAAGCAGGCCAGCGTGGTTTTGCCCTGCATGAGGGATATGCGAAGTTTTTCACCATTCTCGCGCGGCTCTTTTTTTACAAGCGAGCGCAAACCCTCGGCGCCTCCCATGTCTGATAACTCAATCGCCTCGGCACCCAGTCCGCCTTCCTCAGAAGAAGTCAGAAGCATCCTGCGGATTTCGAGGTAGAGCCAGTATTCGTAGAGTTTGTCGAGGCTGCGGTCCGGTGCTTGGTAATACTCCTCGCGGCCCTCCCACTCGATCTTGCCCACGGAGTCGAGTTGCACCCACCAGCCGAGAATTTGCCGATAGCCCTCGCGGCTTTGGAGCGTGGGGTTTTCAAAAGGAATCCTTTGCAGTTCGCCCACATCTTTGAAAAACGAGTGGTCCAGCGTTTCGCGCAGCCATGCGCCGAGACGCATTGCCTCCACCGCCGCGATGGATGGTGCCCGGCCCTCAGCCAGCCTGGCTCTGTCGGCCTCCTCCACCGCTTCGCACACTTGCAGGAACTCGCCCAAGGCGAATTTCACAAAACGGTTCGCTGCCGTGTCGTGGGAGTCGAATTTCCGCTCCTCCTCGATTTCCTGCGGCAGGTGGCCTGAGCAGGTCGCCGTCCAATCCCGACCATGGCGCAGCGGATCACGCAGGAAAAGATTCGGCATAGCCGAGCCGAAAGGCGACCAACGCGTTTCGGATTGCAGGCGGCGATGCGGATTGCGGCGGATTTGCTCCAACGCATCCTCCAACTTCCCAGCCCCAACGGATGTGGTTAAAAACGCGATCTTCTCGGCGAGTAATGCCCCGGCGTCCGCACCCGCCGAGCGCCACTGCGTCGCAGGGGAGTCCCACTCCACGAGGATTTGGCTCACCTCCCGCTCCAGTGCCTCGGATAAAATCCGGTATTCGCCGGGATTGAACTTCGCAGGCTCGATGTCGAAATCCAGCCTCGGCAAGCTGCGCCCGTCCTCACCGCCTTTCGGCCCCAAAAACGCGCGTCCACAGTGGTTCACCACGCGGAAGGAGCCCGAGCATCGGTCGCCGCCCCAAGCCAGAACCCAGTTGCTCTGCCGTTGCCGGCATCGAGTGTGCCTCGATGCCGGGCTTTGAATCCTCGGGCCAGACTTCCCAAACATACCTTTTGGTCTCGTGCAGAACGAGCCAGCGCCCGAGGCGTCGGTCCTCCGAGCGATGCCACTCAATCGGCTCATCCTCCAAGTCGCGCGCCACACCCTTCACGCCGTGGGCCAATTCCAAACAACCATCATTATTTTTCTGAAGATCGCGGATCGCCAGCATCGCCTTTTCGGATGCCAGCGCCACCACCCACCCATCGCCGATTTCCACGAATGGCATTCAACCTCATGCCTATGGGGATTGGCGCGGCATTTTTTAGTTGTTTTTTTATCAGCGGCGACTTTTGTTCGCATCTTTCTCCCTGCCATTTACTTACGATAGAATTCCACGCTCTCACCGAGACATGGAGAAAACCTCCTGTCAGGAACGCCCTCGTCCGCTTCAGCAGCAAACCCAGCAGGCATGGGGCTTCTACAATTTCGCCAATGCAATTGCGGCAAGATATGGAACCGAATCCTTTGTGAGCAGTTTGTGGAATGCGACACCGCTTTTAATGCAGGCGCCGATTTTGAATCTTTTGATCGAATTCGCCGAGCGCCAGCCCGAGCGAGGGGTCTTCATCGAGTTCCAGATCGCGGCGAACAAGTTCACAGATGGGCCGACCGCATCGCATCCACAAGAGTGATCGAGGGGGCAAGCCGCTTGGTATCGTTCGCTTCCAAGAGCGCTTCGCACATTTCGTTCGCCTTATTAAAAACGCCCCTTTGCCCGATGGGCCTCAAGGTAACTTTGAAGCGGGATAAAATGTTTTGGCATGTTGATCTTCTGCCCATGGCGATCATGAAAATGGGCCTGAACTACAGAGGAACTAAAGTAATCTTTAATATCCCTCGAAATCAGCAGCCGAAAGTCTTCATCAAGTGAAATCAAGTGGCGGTCGAATGCCGCATCATAGGTCGCCGAAAGACATAGTCCGTTTCTTGGATCCATTCGGGTAGGTTCCGATTCCGCCCACCCGAGAATATGACTCGCTCGATTCACGGCGGGTATGTCGATACCTGTGATACAACATGAATTTTCGTAAATATTGAAAATGATTCCGCGAAAAGCTCTTTGGTTGACCCTAATTTTCATTTCCCGCAGAACTTCCTTGCCTGACTGATCTAACGATTTTAGAAGTGACTTCGGATAGGAAAGTTCCTTGTTCAATTTTACCGCCAAATCATCAGCGCTGCCTGAGTGGTGATGATAAGTAGTCATCAGTTTTTTGAAATGAGCACTCTCAATCAGAAAGTTTTGAAATTCTCGCAATGCGGCTGTGCAGTAACCATTTTGCAGGTAACTTGGGGGAATTCCGCTGATATTCCAGCAGCTTTTTGTCCCAAGGTGCTTCTGTTCATTTGCAACCTCATAGAGTGCCTGTAATCGGAAAACAGAATGAACATTCCAAATATCCAAACAATCCGCGAATCCTTTTGGCACGGCTCTCAGCATGTCTGAAAGCAAATCTAATGCTCGAACATAGGAAGCCGCCTTGCCTGTCTTCTGGGAATTCTGCGATTCAAGATGAAGTTTGAATAGTTCCTTCGTTGTCATGCCGAAAATTTGCCTACAGCAAGGGATTAAATCCCGCAGGATGATGCCATTTTGGTTAGTTCGAATAAGCCAGAAAGTGTGTTTGACATAGCAAAAAATTAACTCATCGGACCAAAAATAACTGTTTCGATGTGCTCAGAAACTCCAATAGTTGTTCGAAACTCGGCAGAGCTATTCTAATTTGCGAGGGAAAAGCCCAAGTAGATAACTTCGGCGTTCA
Source organism: Terrimicrobiaceae bacterium (assembly GCA_044340205.1). Classification (GTDB taxonomy): domain Bacteria; phylum Verrucomicrobiota; class Verrucomicrobiia; order Chthoniobacterales; family Terrimicrobiaceae; genus UBA967. Next base: position 20,720 of record JBIIUB010000037.1, on the reverse strand, counting down.
GGCATGAAACCAGTTCCGTATAGTCCCAAATTTGGGTTCATTTCTTGGCGAGCTTCCGTTTTGATTCGAGAAACGATACCGACGGGAGGAGGTAGGTGCCGTGCGGACCGCGGGCGGTGAGGTTGGCGACGGTTTCACGGATCATGCCGTAGGCAAGGCTGGCTCCGGTGATTTGCATGAGGGTGTTGCGTTTGGTTCTATTTTTTAGGCTCAATGTTTTGCTTATCGGACACTTTGGTTGGTAATTGCGTTCCATCCCACAGAGTCCCGTTTTCCAAGGATTCGATCATTTTTCGGTTTTCTGCGAGCCATTCCTCCAGAGGAATATGGGTGTATGAGGAGACGCAGAAAACACGGTCTCTGGGGCTGGCCGCAGCAGCGAGTTTGTGAATTGAGGTCAGGAGTTCGAGGGCCTCCGCAACGCGTCCCGCCATGGCATAAGGGATGTGCATGGCTTGCTGGTGGTTGAGCCTTTGGATGATCGACTGGGAGCCTTCGACTGCCTTGCGGTTTTCGTAGAGTTCGATGAGTTGTTGGTATTCTTTAACTGGTATTGCCTGCCTGGTGCGGCGCTGCGATTCGATGCGGTTGAATGCATCGACAAGAGCACTTGCGGGGTTGTCTTCAAAGGTCGCCAGCATTTTGTAAGCCTCGGCGGCGATGGAGTATTTCTGATCGGCCATAGCCAGTTCCCCGAGAGTATCCAGCAATGGCTTTTGAACTTTTGGATCGGGTTTTTTTTGAATGGCTTCCAGCCGACTGCGTGAAATTTCGATGGCATCCTCCAGTCGTTTTTTTACCTGCAGGAAGGCAATCAATTCCTCGTAAGGCTTGGAGTAGAAAGGATCGAGCTCTACGGCTCGACGAAGGCTCTGCTCGACTTCCTCGATGCGGCCGAAGGCGCGCCGCAATTGGGCAATGGCGTAATGGCTCTCGGCGCGGTCCCCGAATTCGCGCAGGAGGTCTTGGGCGGCTTGTTCGGCGCGGGGTTCGTCCAAGTCCTTGCCGGCCTGCTCGCATTCGCGGAGGAGAAAATCGAATCCGCCGGGGTTGTAATCCCGGATTTTTCGGCGGAGGAGGTCATATTCCCTGACGATCTGGTTCTCCGGGGATCGCAAATCGCCCTCCCAGACGAGAATTTGCTCCTTGAGCGGAATACGGGGGTCGTAATGAATTTGGCACTGTGGTTTTACGCCGAGTTCCTTTTCTGCCACTTCAAGGCGTTCCTCCAGCAGACCTGCGCGCTCCTTGAAGATCGGTGGCACGGGGGTGGCGACGGTCAAAATCTGTGGCGGACGGGTGTTTTCGGGGTTGAGGAGGGCGCGCGCGACTCCAGCGACGCCATGGATATTCTGGTCGTTGAGCGCATAGAGGAGCACGACGAGTTGGGGAAGGTGCAGTGTGCAGATGCCGCCGACCTCGGTGAGGCCCGTGCGGGAGTCGATGAGCACATAGTCCGGTTGATAGGTTTGCTCGATGGCGGCTTTCCAATTTTCCACGAAACGCTCGCCCTCGTGGCGCTCATAGAGAGCAGTCCAGTCGATGGCCGCGCGGTCGCGGTTGTAGGCAGCGTCTTTTTTTCCACAGCCCATGAGCCAAAGATTGCCCCGCAGGTGAACGCCGGCAGGGCGGCATTCCTGGACGAAGCGTGTGATGTCGGGAGCGCGGTTGGTTTGAAGATACTCGGTGACATATTCAACCACGCCGGGGTGGCCCTTTGAGCAACCCAAGCCTTCGAAGGAATCCAAGCCTGGAGCCTCGAGGTCGAAGTCGATCACCATCACGCGGCGGCCTTGCTTGGCCATGAGCGCGGCGACATTGGTGAGTGCCATGGTGCGGCCGACGCCGCCCTTGTAGGAATAGAATGTGACCCAGAAGGTATTCATGCGACTTCGGCGGAGCAAAAGGCTGTGGCGGGGTTGAAGCGGGTGGATGCAGGTGCGCTGGTGGATTCTGCGCTGAATGGGCCAACGCGTCCTCGACTGTGCGGGAACCTCTCAGGCAGTTCTTTTTCCCACAATTCATCCAGTTGGGGGCAGAGGCGCCCGGGGTTCCTTTGCCCAGCCGTCCATTCCTTGACCCACTCGGGCATAATCCGGTGGTGCGCGACGATGGCGAGCAGGATGGAGAGGGATTTGGAGGGACGCTGGGCTCCGCGTCTCCAGCGGTAGATGGTTTTTGCGCCGAGTCCGAGAAGTTCGCTGAGTTCGTCCTCCTTCAAGCCGGTCATTTCCACCAACTCGAGGACTTGATCGGGCGTGAGCGATCCGAGGGTTTTCACCAACTCGGCTTCGATGGTCTCCCGAGCCTCGCGGGCGTAGATGGCCTCCCCGCATGCGTCGCAGATCCGGGCGGGGAGGTGCTTGACGAGGAGTTGGCGTCCGTCGCCAAGGTCCTCGGTGTAGTCTTGAAAGCCCTCGCGAAGCGTGCCTTCGAAGCAGGCGGGGCAGGTGTTTTCCGGCAAATAATCCATATCGTCGTTCATCGCGGGAGGGGTGTAGTAGTGTGTTTGTGCAGGGTGGAGATGGTTAGGATTCTCTGTTCCAGGACGAGACATGCATAAATCTCGGCGTCATCGGCATCGGGAAGTTCCAAATTCAAATGCATCATCCAGGAAGGGTGGAGTTCGGCAGTGTCATCCTTGTGTTTCCGGTAAACCGCCCGGCCAGACTCGAAGTGGGCGAGAAGTTGGTCGCAGATGTATTTTTGGGATGGGCCATTCGGTCTTGTGCAGTAGCGCAAGGCGCGACCGCTGAAACCCACATTCCCAATCTTGAGCCAGGCCGTGGCCTTGGCACGAATCTCGGCGGGAGTGGGAGGTGGCAAGTTCATTGCTCGGAACCCGCTTGATTTTCGCCTTGGAGCGAGTGGAAATCATCAGAAGCACACGCGAAGCTTGGATCAATTGATCCAATTGTCAATGGAAAAGAGAAGGGGAAATAAATTTTTAGATCAATTAATCTTTGGTGTGATTTTTTCAGCAACCCTCTGGTGAATCCCGCCGTTACCAAGAAGGGCGGCGAGGGTGCTTTATTCGGGGGATTTCCTGAGAAATTCATTTTGCGGTGGACTTTACAGATTTGCCTTTTGTTTCAAGAAACGAGACGGACGGGAGGAGGTAGGTGCCGTGCGGACCGCGGGCGGTGAGGTTGGCGACGGTTTCGCGGATCATGCCGTAGGCGAGGCTGGCTCCGGTGATTTGCATGAGGGGTTCACGCTTTTCGGTGGGGTAATCGGGGTGGATGAGAAAGCGCATTTCAACGGCGACATCGCCGTGGTAGGGGGCGTCGACGATTTTGCCGTTGCGGCCGAAGGTGACGCCGAGGGTGACATTCCACTCCAGTTCGTTTTCCGGCGAGCGGCCGATACGAATGCGGGTTTTGATGGTCTGCCCGGCTTCAGCGGGAATTTTTTCGGCGGCCTTGACCTCGGTGTGGAGGAGAAAGCTGGACTCAAGCTGCAGCGGAGACGGCGTCATGGGTAAAAGAGAGCGGATCGAATGTTCGAGATATGGGCTTTGATGGGATTCGGCATGTGTCGGTGTTTTCCGAGACATCGAGCCACTGCGGCGAGAAGCCGGCCTCGGTGAGGTGCGTGGACAAGCGGCAATCAAGGGCTTCGGCAAGTCGGACCATGCTCTCGAGGGTGAGGTTGGCGCCCCCGCCGAGGAGCTTGGTGACATAGGGCTTACTGACGCCGAGCTTGCGGGCGAGGTCGGCCTTGCCAATTCCCCGGCGGGCCATGATCTCAAGCGCCTCCTCGATGAAATCCACGCAGGCGGACTCGATCTTGTAATCGAGCGTGTCGCGGGAATGGGCGAGGATGCCTTGGACGCGGGCGAGTTGTTGTCGGGCTTTGCTCATAGTGTTTCGATTTGTTTGGATTTTTTGGCCTCGCGGTAGCGTTTTTGCCAATCGAGGGCTTGTTGAAGTTCGTGCCGTGGTGTTTTGGCGGATTTTTTCACAAAGCAATGGCCGCAGAGGATGGTGTAGCCTTCGTCCCAGAACCAAGTGACACGGAGACCACCCGGGGTTTTGAGTTCGTAGAGATCATCGTGGAGTTTGCGGCATTTCGTTTCATCGCGGATCAGGGCCGTCGAGGCCAGGCGCTCGAGAAGCTTGTTGAGCTTGGCGACTTCGGCTGGTTGGTGGCGTTGGCATTCTTCAAGAAAGTCGAGCAGTGGAAATCGATCGGCCGAGCCAAGAGCAAGAATCCGGCATCGGGAACCGGCAAGAACCTCGGCTGTTTGGATCGACATAGTTAACTTATAGGTGAACCGACGAGGGTCAATTCCAATGTTCGGTTTTTTTCGGGGAGGATGTCAGTCAGGTGTGGCGTCATAATTGCGGAGCGGACAGCGGTCGATTATGGAGTAATTAATTTGGAATTTTGACGGCGGTGCCGCTGTGGCGAGCACTGGTAGCGAGTGAGGAGTGTGTTTTCTTGCGCGGTATCATGGCAGTAGAATGTCTGTCCGCCTGTGTCGCAGCAACAGCGACACCCGCACTTTTTAGCCAAAAGAAATAGGCTGTTTCGAGGTAAAAAATCATTTTGTCTCCGCCTCATAATTCCCAAGCACAGGCTCGCTGGGGCGAGTGATGATGGTGTAGAAGTCACGGACGGTGGGATCTTTGACCATCTGGAGAAGCCGGATGACATGGCCCCAGGGCAATTGCGAAACAGGTTGTTTCGTAATTGCACCTTGCGGAAACAAGAGATTTTTAGCTTCAAAAAGCGTTTTTTTGACAGAATCGCAGCTGAGAAAGACTGCTGAAAGCAGCCCGTAGGGTGAGCGGAAGCGATTCAATTTACAGAATTGCAGAGTGGGCGCTGTGGCGAGTTGCTGGTAACGAGTAACGCTTGGGGCGAATTTTGGATGGTGGGCGTCCTCCGCTTCGCAGTTACGGCGTAACAAGGGAAAGCCTCAATGAGTTTATTCGCGGGAATAAACCAGCAACTAATCCGCGAACTAAAAAACCTTCAACACGGCGAGTTGTTTCACCCACAGATTGCAGGCGACGAAAAGGACGATGGCTCCTGTGATTTGGCGAATTCGCACCGGCGGCAGAATCGCGATGCCGCACCTTGAGCCTGCCAATCCGCCCAGAAGAACGGCTACGGGGAGCATCCAATAGGACGCGAACACCTCGTTTCTCCATCCGGTTTTTTGCATTTGGCCGAGGAGTCCAGCGAAGCTGTTCGTGCAGATGAAGCAGGCCGCGAGCGCCGCGATTTCTTTGGCTTTTGCCCATTTTCCCAAATGGAGGATGGGAGCCAAAAAAATCCCGCCTCCGATTCCGACGATGCCCGAAAGGAAGCCAAGCGGGAGGCCGAGCAAGAACCCGAAGCGCCGAATCCATCGCCGAAGCGGATTGTCGGGCCGATCCCCGCTCTCGGACACAGGGAAAAGTAGGAGGACTCCAGCGGCTGTGAGCGATGCTGCTAGGAGGATGAGAAATGTTGTTTCCTTGATCGCATACAACCCGCCGAGGTAGGCGGCGGGAACTGAGAGGACGACAAATGGAAGGCTCCGGCGCGTGGAAAAATAACCTGCCCGCGAGAATTGGACAAAACTCTGCGTGGAGACGATCAGATTGCAGGTGAGCGACAGGAGGGGAAGCGCCGAGGCCGACATTCCGTGCCATTGCAGAAGGGCGATGTAGGACGACCCGCCACCAAAGCCGACGCTGGAGTAGATCAGCGCCACACAAAAAAACAAAAAGGCGAGAATCATGGGCAGCTCGACCTCATCCGCCGATGAAGGACATTTCGACCTTGGCGGGCGTGTTGCCACCGACAGCGGAGCGAAGCTCGGAATACCTGTCATCCCTCGTTCGCCAGAGGGCGGCAACCATTTGATAGAGCGCCTCGTCGTCGGGGTTGCCCGACCGCATCGCACCGAGCAGATCGTGTCCCTTGCTGGCAAAAAGACAGGTGAACAATCTCCCGTCCGCCGACAACCTGGCCCTCGTGCAACTCCTGCAGAAGGGCTGCGAGATGGAAGTGATGATTCCAAATTCAACGCCGTCGTCGGTGTAGCGGAAGCGATTGGCGACTTCGCCGAAATGCGCGGGTGGCACGGCTTCAAAGGTGGTCTCCGCAGCAAGCCGAGCGAGGATTTCCTCTCCGCTGACGACCATTGCAGGATCCCAGTGGTTGTGGTTTCCCACATCCATGAATTCGATGAACCGCAGCGGAATTCCAGCGGCCTTGAAATGAAGCGCCATGGGCAGGACTTGCGAATCGTTCACTCCCCGCTGCACGACCATGTTGACTTTGACGGCAAGCCCTGCGCTTTTCGCTGCCTCGATGCCTTGGAGAACTTGATCTGGGTGCTTTCCGCGTCCGTTCATGCGAGCAAAAATATCGGGATCCAACGCATCAAGACTGACCGTGACGCGATGGAGGCCGGCCTCCGCGAGGCCAGAGGCAAAGGTCGGCAAGAGCAGGCCGTTTGTGGTCAAGGCCAGATCCTCGATTTCTGAAAACTTTTTCAAACACCCGAGAAATTCAACCACGCCGCGACGAACAAGCGGCTCTCCGCCTGTGAGGCGGATTTTCCTAACTCCGCAGCGAACGAATGCCCCGATGAGTCGCTCCAATTCTTCGAGCCGGATGAGCTGGTCTTTTTGAAGAAACGCATGCTCCTGATCGAAAATCTCAGCGGGCATGCAATAGGTGCAACGGAGGTTGCATTGATCGGTGAGCGAGACGCGGAGGTCTCTCAGCGGTCGGGACAGAAGGTCTTTGAGAACGGGCTCCTGCGCGTCCGCGAATGTTGTGGAATTGTTGTTCAAACCAAGTGTGCCAAACGCTAAATGTGGCAGAAACGCATGAAAACACTAATCACCCCCGCCGAGGCGGAAGACAGAGTTCTACGACTTCGCGAGGGATTTCCCTGCGAGGAATTGCCGCTGCTTGAGGCAGCGGGACGGATTTTACGCGAGGAAATTCGGGCGGATCAGGACTTCCCGCCATTTGACCGGGTGATGATGGATGGCATCGCCGTGAGGTTTTCGGATTTTCAAGCGGGACACCGCTGCTTTGAGATCACAGGAACGGCCCCGGCTGGGCAGGCTTCAAAGCAGCTTCCATCAGCTCCTTCATCGGCCATCGAAGTCATGACTGGCGCGGTGCTCCCAGTCGGCAGCGACTGTATTTTGCCCGTCGAGTGGTATGACATTGAAGATAGCCGCGCGATTTTGAGCAATGACGCCACACCCCGAGAGGGCGTCTTCATTCACCGCCAAGGCTCGGACCACCGCGCCGGAGAGGTCCTGATGAAGGAGGGCGTGAGAATTGGCCCCGTGGAAACGAGTGTGGCAGCGGCTTGTGGATACGGTTCGCTGCGTGTGACAACTCGGGCACGCATCACCTTGATTGGAACGGGCGATGAGTTGGTGGGCATCGGTGAAAAGCCCACGCCGGGGAAGATTCGTCAAACCAACGCGCCGACTCTCGCCGCCTCGCTTCAATTGGCCGGGCATCCCGCAATGGAATTGACGCATGCGCCCGACGAAGCGGAGGCCTTGCGTGCATTGCTCCAAAAGGTTTTTTCAACGAGCGATATCGCGGTCATTACCGGTGGCGTTTCCAAGGGCCGACGCGACCTTGTTCCAGACATCATCGGCGAGTTGGGTGGCGAACTGATTTTACATGGCGTGGCCCAGCGACCTGGCAAGCCGATGGCCGTCTGGAAAATCCCAGGCGGGCCGGTTGTTTTTGGATTGCCGGGAAATCCCGTCTCCGCGTTGGTCTGCCTGCATCGTTATGTCATCCCAGCCCTGCGCCACTGGAGCGGCGAAACGCCTGCCCCGCCGCAGGTCCGAAAGGTGCTGGGCGACTTCGCCCGGCCGGAGGGATTGACGCTTTTTCTTCCTGTCGCCGACTGTGGTGATGGAACCGCTCAAGCCCTGCCAACCGCGAATTCCGGCGACTTTGCGGGGTTGCTCGGCTCGACCGGTTTTGTCGAAGTGGATGAAAGATTTGCGGCCCACTCAAGCGCCCGCTATTTTCCGTGGATTGCATGAATTCGTTGGAAACCAAACCACAAGCCAATTGGAGCCACCTCGACGAGGCCAATAATCCCGCGATGGTCGATGTCTCCACAAAGGCATTCAGCCGCCGGACTGCGACAGCCTTAGCTGAAATGTGGCTACCTCCCGAGGTCGCCTCGCGCTTGATCGAGGGCGAGATCCAGGCTCCGAAAGGCCCGGTTTTCCACACCGCGATCATCGCTGGCACGATGGCGGCAAAGAATACTTCGAACCTCATTCCGTTCTGCCATCCCCTACCCCTCGAGGGCATACACATTTCCATTCAAGCGCGGAACGGAGGGCTTCTTGAAATCACGGCCGAGGCGAAGGTGACCTATAAAACCGGCGTCGAAATGGAGGCCCTCACCGCAGCGACTGTGGCGGCGCTCACAGTTTACGACATGTGCAAGGTGTTTTCGCATGCGATGGAAATTCGCAATGTCCGTCTCGTCGAAAAACACGGCGGGAAGAGCGACTACCAGGCCCAAGCATGAAGCCTCCGCTTTTTGGCTTGTTGCTGGCTGGAGGGCGCAGCACCCGCATGGGTCGCGACAAGGCCTCGATGGTCATTGGCTCGGATGGCTTGAATCAAGGCCAGCGGGCGGTTCAGGAGCTTTCGCCGTTTTGTCAAAAAGTCTTCCTCTCGCTGCGTGACGGGCAGACGACCCCCGATGGTTGCGAGCATCTCGAAGTCGTGCGCGACAATCCGGAGTTGTCCGGTCCGCTGGCTGGCATCCTTGCCGCTTTTGAGCGTGAACCCGATGCCGCCTGGCTGGTCATGGCTTGCGACCTGCCTTTCGTAACGCCGGAGGTTCTCACCAAACTCGTCCATGCGCGGACGGATGGTGCCTCATTCATCGCCTACGCCAGCTCAACGGATGGATTGCCCGAACCACTCTGCGCGATTTACGAACCAAGCGCACGGGCCATTCTGCAAAGGCACGCGGCGCGAAATCACCTCTGCCCGCGCCACATCATGATCGAAGAACGAGCCTCGCTTCTGGAGTTGCCTCCATCCTGCCGCCGCGCCCTCGAGAACATGAACACTCCCGAAGACATCGCCGCTGCGACGGGAGAGAAGCAAATCCACATTGGCTGGTTCGGCGCGCTCGCCGAAGAGCGTGGCTGCCGCGAGGAAACCGTCGTCACCTCCGCGCAAACAGCGGGTGCTTTTTTGGAGGAGTTTGCCAACACCAACAATCTTTCAGGTCTTCGCGGCCATGTGCGGATTGCTGTGAATGACGAGTTCGCCCAACCCGACCACGCACTTCGCACGGGCGACAAGGTGGTTTTTCTCAGGCCGTTTTCGGGAGGTTGATCCATGTCATTTCTCATTGAATCCCACCCCATCGACTTCGAGTCCCTGCGCGAGTCGCTCACATCGCCGGATTGCGGGGGATTTGTTTTTTTTGAGGGCCGTGTCCGAAACCATCACGAGGGCCGCGATGTCGTGGGACTGCATTACGAGGCCTATTTGGAATTGGCGCAAAAAGAGGGCCGGCGCCTCGTTGAAGAAGTTTCCCGCAAGTTCGGCATCCGTGCCGCCGCGATCCACGCGGTTGGCGACCTGAAACCGGGCGATTTAGCAGTTTGGGTCGGAGCCGCCGCTGCCCACCGCGAAGAAGCCTTCGCCGCCTGCCGGGAATTGATCGATGCCATCAAGCTCCGCGTCCCCATTTGGAAACGCGAAACCTACACCGATGGCCACGGCGAATGGATCGAGGGATGCCGCTGCGCCTCCCCCCATTGAAACGATAACCATGCGCGTCACACTTCACGATATCTGGATCTCCAGCGGACATGATTTCAAAGGCCGCCACGGCCAAGGACGGCAAAATAACGAAATCCTCCACATCGACACGGCCGAGTGCCACGCGGGCAAGGGCATCCTTGGAGACCGCTATTACAATGAACAACCCGGTGGGAAAACCCAGATCACATTCCTCTCGAGCGAGGTCGTTTCGGAAATGTGCGATGCCCTCGGCCTGACATCACTCGATTGCTCCTCCCTGCGGCGAAATGTCCTCATCTCGGGCGTTGACTTAAACAGCCTCATCGGTCGCCAATTCCGTCTCGGGAGCGTGCTGTTCGAAGGAGTCGAAGAATGCAAACCCTGCTACTGGATGGATGAAGCCGTGGCCCCCGGAGCCAATGCCTTTCTTGTCGGGCGCGGCGGTTTGCGTTGCCGGATTCTTGAGGACGGAGCCATCGCATGCGGCGAGGCTGAGCTTGAGACCATTGATTTACACACCCGCAAATTCCAAGCGATTCGCCAAGAGGACGACCAAACCTCGCCTGTGGTGGACAGCCTCACCGTCGAGCGACCGTTGCAGATCCTTGTCAATGGCTCGCTGTTTTCCATGACGATGCAGACGCCTGGAGCCGAGCGGTTCCTCGTTCGCGGCCTGCTCCATTCCGAAGCGGTGAATGACGCGCCCTTCCGCAATTATGAACAGGAGGAAACCCCGCTTGGAACCTTTGCCAAAGTCGAAGTTGCTGACTCTGACATCGCTCCGGCCAACCGACGCTTGGCCTCCACCTCCTCCTGCGGACTCTGCGGCAAGGAGTCGATAGAGAAAATGTTCGAGGGCGTGACGCCAGTCTCCAAAGCCGCATCAATCAGCGCCTCCGCCCTGAAAACCATCCATGAAAACGCACGCCGCAGACAAAGCCAGTTCGACGGCACCGGAGGCTGCCACGCCGCAAGTGCGGCAACAGCCGGTGGCGATGTGCTGTGCATCTTTGAAGATATCGGACGCCACAACGCGGTAGACAAAGTCATCGGATTCCTTCTCGAAAACAACCTGCTCCCACTCGCTGATGTCCTCATCGTCAGCGGCCGCGTCTCCTTCGAGATCGTTCAAAAATGCGCCCGCGCCGGAATTCCCATCCTATCGGCCATCTCCGCCCCCTCCTCTCTCGCAGTAGAGATGAGCGAACGCTGGGGCATCACTTTGGCGGGCTTCTGCCGCAACAACCGAGCCACATTCTACAGCCACACCCACCGCGTTGGAGGTTAGGAATCGCCCGAGGCGGTGTGTGCGAATTTTTCCGCTCACTGGGAGGCTCAGCGGATGGACGACTTGGCCTTTCCATGTTTTTGCACAAATTGGCGCGGCATCTGACCTGTGGCCCGAACGAGAGCTCGAGCCAAGTGCTTGAGTCCCGAATAGCCGCAGGCTGCGGCAACATCGGTCACCTTGTATTCGCCTGTTGCAAGCATCGACTTGGCTTTTTCCAATCGCACACGAGCGATCTCCTCGCCGACATGGCGTCCTACAAGACGGTGGAAAGCCAGGCCAAGGCCGCGCCTCGACATCCCGGCGGCGGAAGCGGCCTCTCCCACACCGATGAGCGGATCGGTGTAGTGATCCAAAATAAACCGCAACGCCTTCGCCACGCCAAGATGATCTACCGCAAGAGTGTCGCTGCTGCGGCGGGCGATGACGCCCCGGCAAGGCACGCGAATCGGGCTACGGGGCGACTTCCTGCCGTTCATCAGTTGATCGAGCAATCTGGCGCCTTGATAGGCGACCTCCTCGAGATCCAAGTCCACGCTGGTGAGCGGAACCGATGCAAATGGGCAGATCAATTCGTCGTTGTCACAACCCACCACGGCTGCCTCTTCTGGAACCAAGATTCCGGCGATGGCGCAGGCGTCGAGAATTTCGACAGCGAAATCATCATTCGTGCAAAAAACGGCGAAAGGTTTTCGAATCGTCTGCAGGCTGCGGGCAATCCATTCGGCGCATTTGTAAAAGGATTTTGCCTGACGCTCCGCGACCGCCTTCCTACCGTCCAGAACCGTCACACGATGACCGCACGCGGCAAGTGTGGAGCGAAACCCCTCGTGTCGCTCCCGACTGGCAAAGTGCCCGCGAACATCGGGCGCGGCAAAAATAAACTCCCTGAAACCCCTCTCCAACAAATGCCGGGCAGCCAGTTGGCCAGCGGCAACATTGTCGGAAAGAACGCGCGGCAGATTCAGCGATTTGGCCTGCCACTGCAGGTCGACGACCGGTTTGTCGAGCTTGCGAACGAGGGCGGTCAGTTCCGGTTGTCCATAGAGTGAGCAGATAAGACCATCGGCGAAATCCAGCGAAGGATGGTGGCCGATATGCACCGAGTGGCTGTCGAGAATCCACCCCGCATCGCGCGCGTATCGGGCGATGCCGCTGTGCGTGGCATGGTTATACCAGCCCATGAGCATGGCCACGCGTCGCGGAGCGTTTTTGGAGACTTTTTTTATAGTGCGCAAAATGTCTATTTTTAAAGCGCGTAATAGCCATTGTGGAAAATTCCGTGCAAACCTTAAATGCGACGCATGCAACCCCACTCCGACCCTTTCCGTGAAGCAAGAAACGCCGATGGCACCATGGTCCGTGAATTCGACGGCGAAAAAGTGCGGATGATCCTTCGGCACGAGGATGTGCGCAAATGCGCGAAAGACTGGCAAACATTCAGCTCCAACTACCCCTTCCGCGTGCCGATTCCCTCCGAGGAGAACCTGCGAACGATGCGACAGATTCCCTTGGAGGTCGATCCACCGGAGCATGAAGATTATCGCGATATTTTGGAGCCGATTTTTCGAAGGGTCAAAGACCCCTGCATGGTCGCGCGTGTAGAGGCCTTGTTCGATAAATTGCTCACCGAGGCGCTGAAGCGCGAATCCGTCGATGCGGTGTATGATCTCGCCATCCCGTATCAATGCGGGGCTCTGGCTCTTCTTCTCAATGTGGACGAAAAGGAGGTGGATACCTGGGTGGGCTGGGACCTCAATGTTTTCCTCGGCGGCAAGGAGGGTGAGCACAAGGGATCCGCCTTGGAAGCCTATCTCCATCAAATGCTGGATCGCTCCGCCGACAAACCCGGTGACGATCTTTTCGGGGTGCTGCACAAAGCCAGATTTCGCGGCAGGCCGCTCACACGGGATGAGATGATGGGCTACGCCATTCTGACTTTCTCCGGCGGCCGCGACACCGTGATCCACACCTGCACCTCCGCGCTGGCGTATTTCGCAGGCAACCCTGTGGCTTTGGCCTTCCTGCGCGAGGACCCCAAGCGGGTCGTCAATGCGGCGGAGGAATTTTTCCGCATGGTATCGCCGCTCACACACCTCGGCCGCGTTTGCCCAGCAAAGACCGAGGTGCTTGGAAAAACAGTGGAAGCCGATGAGCGGGTCTCCTTGTGCTGGGCTTCCGCAAATCGCGACGAAAAGGCATTCCCGGAACCCGATAAAGTCCGCCTCGACCGCAAACCCAATCCCCATGTCGCTTTCGGAGCAGGCATTCACCTCTGCATCGGGGCTCCCCACGCCCGCCTCTTGTTGCGGACACTTTTGCTTCAATGCAGCCAGCGCATCGACAGCATCGAAATCCTGTCCTCCGCGCCCCACTTGGAGCCCGAAGGCTTGATGCATCGCGAGGTCGGCTATGACTCGCTGAAGTTAAAGTTCACATCGAGAGAATTTGAGCCAGTTTAAAGCCCGCTTGGAAGTTTACAAAAAAACCTCGGCTGATAGGAATGTCAGCCTCAGAAAGACAAAAAATCATGCCGATCAGCATACCTCTCGAAGACAGCTTTAGTGACATCATTGGAAAAGCCCAACGCGGGCAATCCCTCACCGACGAGGCGCTCTCGGCCAAGTCGGGGGCGACGGTTTCAGAGATCGAAAATCTCAAATCCGGCACATTGAATGAGGCCGCCCTCCACAAAGTGGCTTCCGTTCTCGGTCTGGGTGCCAATGCGCTTTTGGCGCTGGCACAAAGCCGATACTCACCCGCTCCCGTTGAGGACATCGAGGGCCTCGCGCACTTCAATTCCGTGTTCGAGGACATGACGGTGAATTCGTTTCTCGTTTGGGATCCCTCGACGAAAGAAGCGGCATTTTTTGACACCGGGGCGGATGGCCAGCCGATGCTTGATTTTGCGGCGAGTCACGGGCTCACGGTGAAACAAATTTTCATCACCCACATCCACACCGACCATATTTTTGATTTGGATCGCTTGGTCGAAAAGACAGGCGCGCATGCTTGGGTTTGCGAGAAGGAACCGATTGCCGGAGCGGAGCCATTTTCCGCAGGCAGAGGTTTTCAAATTGGCAACCTGACCGTTGAAACCCGCCTCACGAGTGGACACGCGGCGGGCGGCGTGACTTATTTCATCCAAAGCCTCGCAAAACCTGTCGCAATCGTCGGAGACTCGATGTTCGCAGGTTCCATGGGCGGAGGCATGGTCTCCTACGCCGATGCGCTGCGCAACAACCGTGAACAAATTCTCACGCTCCCCGACGCCACAATTGTTTGCTCCGGCCACGGTCCCCTCACCACCGTCGGCGAACAAAAACACGCCAATCCCTTTTTTGCCGCTTAACAGCAACAAACCAAGTTTTTGATAGAATTAACAAAATTAGCGAAATGATTTGCAGGCAATTCAATGAAATCTGAAATGGTCTTTTCTGCTTTTTGAAAACCTTATCTAATTATTTTTTCAATTCTGTTAATTCTGTCTAAAAATCCCTCTCCGCTTAAAAATTTATGAAAGAAACCATCGCATTCGTAGGAGTCGGTCGTATGGGCGCCAACATGGCGCGCCGACTCAAAGATCAAGGATACAATGTCACCGCCGTGTTCGACAACCACGCTCCGCTCGCTGTGGAGCTGGGCGCCGAGATCGGAGCCGAGGCCGCGAAAACACTGGCCCGCGTAAATGAACTCGCCAGCGTGATTATCACGGTCGTGACCGACGACAAGGCCATGCGGGCGATTTTCACCGAACAGGGCGACAGCCTGCTCGTTGGTGCCAAAGACAAACTCTTCATCAACTGCGCCACTGTCTCACCGCAGGTTCACCTCGATGTCGAGGCGCTCGCACACAAGGCCGGTGCCGAGTCTCTCGAAGCCTGCATGGCATCAAGCATCACCCAAGCCCGCGAAGGAACCCTGTATCTCATGACAGGCGGCACCGACGCAGCCTTCCAGCGCGCCGAACCGATCCTTAAAGACCTCAGTATTTCCCTGCGCCACATCGGAGCCTCGGGCAAGGCCGCGCAAGTGAAGGCGCTCGTCAACATGGTGATGAATATCAATACCGCCGGACTCGCCGAAGGCCTGGGCCTTGGAGCCTCCCTCGGACTTGATCTCACGATGCTGCGCGAGGTTTTTTCCCAGACCGGAGCAAACTCGCAGGTCCTCAAAACCGACGGCGAGGATATGCAGAACCGCGATCACTCCTGCTTCTTCTCAGGAGCCCACGCTGCGAAAGACAGCGGCATCGCCCTCTCCCTCGCCCATGAGAAGGGTCTCAATCTCCCTCTCGCCGAGGCAACCAAGAAGCAATACGACCGCATGGTGGCTGAAGGTTTCGGCGACCTCGACAAGTCCGGCATCGCCGAACTCACTTTCCCCAACCGAGGTAAAAACAAGTGAAAAAAGAAAACCCTCCCGAGCTTCGCATGATCGCGGCCATGTGGTCGCTGATGCAATACCCCAACGCGAAGAAGGAATGGTCTCTCGAAAGAAAAGTCCGCGCGATCAAGGAAGCCGACTTTGACGGCTTCGCAACCGCAGCCACGCCGGAGCTTAAAAAGCTCGCTGACAAATACGGTCTCGTCATCATTGGTTATGTCTCCTCGGGCAACCCCAAGGAATTCCACAAACTTCTCAAAGACAACGCCGACAACGGCGCGCATTACATCAATGTGCAGTTGGCCGATGAGGACACCCTCACACCCGAGGCCCTCAAGCTCACGCTGCAGCTCATGAAGGATGCAGAGAAAATCGGTTGCGAACCTGCTGTGGAAATCCATCGCGACACATGCACCGAGACCCCTGAAAAAGCCTACGCCCTTGCGGATGCCTACCGCAAAGAGACCGGGAAACTCCTGCCCATGACGCTGGATTACTCCCATGTCTCCGTGGTCAAGCACCTGCACCCCGGCAACTACGCCTCGCGTCTACTGGTTCAGCCCAAACTCATCCAGCGCGTGGAGCAAATCCACCTCCGCCCTTTCAACGGCCACCATTGCCAGATTCCCGTCACGGACGGAAAAGGCAAGCTCACACCGGAGATCAAGGATTGGGTTCCTTTCGCAGAGGCCCTCTTCCGTGTCTGGCGCCAAGGCAAGCAGGATGGACGCGAACTCTTCGTCGTTCCCGAAATGGGCCCCATCGCTGGCGGCTACAACCTCCACAGCCTGCCCAATAGCTGGGAGGAAGCCATCGTGCTCAAAGGCCTCATCGAAAAAGCCTGGAAAGCCTCCGCTCTCCCAGCCAAAAAATAACCCCCAAGGCGGCTGGTCGGAAAACATACAGCAAAAGGTCGCCGACGAACTCGGCGACCTTTTTTGTCAATTTTGAAATTCCGGTAATTGATTCGCTTTGCTTACCCTGTGGGCGGCCTTCGGCAGTCTTTCTTCGCTGCGCTTCGATTCTGTCTAAAATCTTACCCCTCTATTATGTCTCCCTGCACCATAACCCACCGCCCCTTCGGCAATCTGCCCGATGGACGCCAAGCCGATTTGTTCACCCTCTCCAATGGATGCGGCCTCTCGTGCGACATCACGAACTACGGCGGCATCGTCACGGCGATTCGGGTGATGCGCCCCGATCAGTCCGAGGTCGATGTCGTGCTGGGGTTCAACAAACTCGAAGACTATCTCGGCCCGCATCCGTTTTTTGGCACGCTCGTCGGCCGTGTCGCGGGGCGCATCAGCGGCGCGAAATTCCTGCTCGACGGCCGCGAATACCCGCTCGCCGCGAATGACGCCCCGAACCACCTCCATGGCGGCCTCAAGGGATTCGACAAGCAACTCTGGCAAACCGAGGTTGCGGCAGATGCTGAGGAATCCACCCTGCGCCTTATTTATCTGAGCCCGGATGGCGAAGAAGGCTACCCCGGCAATGTGCGAGTGACGGTGACTTATGCGGTCACTCAAAAAAACGAACTCATCATCCGCTACGAAGCCGAGACCGATCAGGCCACGCCGCTGAGCCTTACGAACCACTCGTATTTCAACCTCGCCGGCGAAGGCAGCGGCGACATTTTCGATCATGTGCTGCAGGTTTTCTCGGATGAAATCGCCGCCACCGACGCATCGATGACACTACTCGGCCATCGATCGCCAGTGGCCCAAGGGGTGAATGATTTCAACCATCCCCGCCGCCTGGGCGACGCGATTCCCGTGCTTTTCAACAACCATGGCGACAACCATTTCATACGGCGTTCCCGCAAAGGCGAACTCGCGCGAACCGCTGTTTTAAGGCATCCGGCCAGTGGTCTCACCATGACCACCCTCACTACGCAGGACACCGTGCAGATCTACAGCGCCGCGATCCTCGATGGCACACTTGTTGGAAAATCCGGCATCCCCTACATCAAACACGCCGGCCTCTGCCTCGAATGCCAAGGCTGCCCCGGCGCCGTCCACACGCCCACACTCGGCGACATCATCCTCCGCCCCGGCGAGCGCTACGACCATACTACGGTCTATGCGTTTTCATTTGAGAGCGATTGCTGAAGCGGCGTCTCTATGAGCGCCGGAGGGCCTTCTGATTCGGCAGTCATAGACAGCCGCTACAAATCCGCGCGGCAGCGCGTAATCCTTGGAGGGTCGACCTCCGGCTTGACCCATTCTTCAGCCGCGAAGCGGCGTCTCAAGGGGGCATGACCGTCTCGGGCGTGCAGGCGCAAGGCGTGGTTTGGGAATCGATGAGGCCCTGCGGGGCGAGTGTCTTACACAGTCGAGACGACTGTGCTCCCCTCTTTGGCGCAACGGTGCGCTTTCGCCGGAATGATGTCGACCTGCAGACAGCCAGGTTCTTGTTTGAAGAACTGCTCAAATGTCGAGGGCGACGATATCAGCTTTTCTCATTCTCGTTGGACTCTGGAACAACACCACAGGAATTCATTCCCAGAACTCCTTGTTCTAAGGAAAGTGAGAGGAAATGTTGCCTGCCCCCCAGTTTCCCCCTTTGACTCTTGCGAGTTAGAGCGGCTCGGTGCCTTCGCTGAGAATTGCGAGGTAGGGGCTGTAGGAATACAGTCGGCCGTATTTGCGGCCGGTGGTTTCCTGGACGAGCCCTGCGGCGGCAAGGGCGACGAACATCTTCTGGACGGTATGGAAGGTGAGCCCCGTGGCGGTGGATGCGGCGGGCGCGGAAGTGACAGGGTGGGCCTGAAGGTGGGCGAGCAGGCGCACGGCGGAGCCGGAGGTGCGGCCGAAGGTAGCGACGAGTTTTTCGTGCTCCCGGAAAAGGGCGAGCAGGCGGCGGGCGGTTTCCACGGCTCCCCCGGCGACTTCGTGGACGCCTTCGAGGAAAAAGGCCAACCATGTCTCCCAGTCGCCATCCTCGCGCACGGATTGGAGGAGTTCGTAGTAGCGGGCGCGGTGTTGCTTGAAATAGAGGGAGAGGTAGAGCAGGGGGTGGCGGAGCACGCCTTCGGAGTGGAGCAAAAAGGTAATGAGCAAGCGCCCCAGCCTTCCGTTTCCGTCCAGAAACGGGTGGATCGTTTCGAATTGCACATGGGCGAGCGCGGCTTTGATGAGAACGGGGGTGGCGACGGGCTGGTTGTGTAGGAAATTTTCCAGTGCGCCGAGGCTCTCGAGCAGGGTATCGGGAGGCGGGGGCACATGGGTGGCATTGCCGGGGCGTGTGCCGCCGATCCAATTCTGGCTGCGCCGGAACTCGCCGGGTTCCTTGTCCGCGCCCCGTCCGTCGCGCAGAAGCACGCCGTGGATTTCGCGGATGAGCCGAAGGGAAATCGGCAAACCCTCTTTGAGAAGGGTCACGCCGCGTTCCAAGGCGGCGACATAATTCGAGACCTCGCGGACATCGTCGAGAGGCGCGCCGGTGATGCCATCAACCTCGAAAAGAAGCAGGTCGGAGAGCGAGGATTGAGTGCCTTCGATCTGAGAGGAAAGAACGGCTTCCTTGCGGATGTAGGAATAAAGAAACAAATGGGGCTCCGGCAGTAGCGAGGAAATCCCATCCAAGCGTCCGAGGGAAGTGGCGGCTTGTTGGGCGAGAACTTGGAGTCGGTCATCCAAAACCAACGGAGGATCGGGCGGCAAGGGTTTGGGCACAAAGGCCCTGCATGTCTCGCCGAGCGTCGAAATTGGGAGCAGGTAGCCGGAGGAGCCGCGTTTCATTGTAGAAAATGCAATTTAAGCGTTGAGATTTGTATTTTGGAATTAAAAATACAATTTAATGTGATTAAAGGGTGTGATTTTGTTGCTCATAGTTCCAGGTTTCGAAATTCAGTTTTCGGTAGTCCCCACCGTAACCTGCCCGTTCATCAGAATCGGCAGCAGCCCGTCGCGCGGTGGGACAGATTCAAAAAAATTCAAAAAAATTCTTGCCTGAGATTGCCTCATGATTCTAGAGTAAGTCCGTTACGAAATTGGGTGGTGTCCCTTCATGGAATCCTGTCCAACTTAGTGGCGAAAAAGAACACCGGGTTCTGTTACGGATGGCGGTCATTCACTTGGCTTCTACTCCCTATGGCACTTCAGGTGTTTTTTTGTGCCCATAACTCAGCCAGTCATAGATTCTCACCAATCTGCGGAAGTTCGTGGTCAAGGTTTGCTCGCTCTTATTTCGGATCGGATCAAAGCGCTCGTAAACATTCACCAGCATGGTCCTTAACAGTGACAGATTAACAAGGTCTGCGGGCACAAACGCAATATCGTTGAGCATTTGCTGGATCTCTTTGGCGCTGGCGGCCTCATAATTTCCGATGAGTTCTTCGACACTTTGCGGGGCGGGTTTTCCACCGCGCGCCTTTCTCATGCTGCTTGAAATCCAGTAATCCACATCCTTGGAGTTGACTTGTGAGAGATAGATGGCCAGGCCCGAATCGACAGCAGCATTATTTGTCGCAGAGGTATATTTGAAGACGGGATGATTATACGAGGTTTGTCGTCCCAGTTTTGGCAGGACGATCTCGACGACCGCTTTCGGTTCAAACTTCTTGTCGTCGTAAATCAGATCTTCGATGAGGTCGATGACCTCCACACCTCCGTAGCCCTGACCTGCCAATTGAGTGCTGATGCCGACACCCATGACGAATTCCACCGTATCCATGTCGGTCGCATCGTCGATGTCGATCACACGGATTCGCTCCTTGGGTGATGTGCTTTGCACCAGTTCATAAACATCCTTTTTGAGTTTGCGCAGCACCTTGGGCGGGTAGCTTGACCGCAGGGTGGCGATCGCTTTGTAAAGCGGCGTGAAATCCGGCAACACCACCTGCTTAAATTCGAGGAACTTCGTTCCAAAGCTGTCCCGCACGGTGCTGATTCCTTCGGGCCGTCCTGCCTTTGATCGTTGGATAAAGATCAGCCGATCCGACAAGGTGGCCAGTTGAGAGGAGTTGAGACAATTGGCGATGTCTTTGAAAATCATACGGATGTTTGCATCCGTGATGGAATAGCCGATGAAGATGATCGGGTGTTCCAGGAAGATAGTCATCAACTTCGCTGAGAGGTAGGCGTTGCGGCTGGTGTAGGCTTCATAATCTGATTGAGTGAGCACCAAGGACGCTGGGTCTGAGACACAGCCATGGATCTTGTAGATTCAGACATCCTGACTTGGCGGGAAAACGGATGACCTGATTGGGCGGTAGACGAGGCGTAGGGTGGTGCCGGGATAGCAGATTTCTGTGGCGTTGAGTTCGGTGCATATG
>JBIIUB010000120.1:0-6804 GCA_044340205.1 Terrimicrobiaceae bacterium | reverse complement strand
CCGAGCCCTTGGAAACTCCCGCTCCCAAGAACCAGCCCGTTGAGGAAAAACCCGCTGGTTTTTCGGCGGAGGACCCGCAGCGGGATCTGATTGCCGAGATGAAACTCAACCATGAGTTGAGCTGTGACCTCGACGCGCTGGAGGGAGGGCGACACCTCGTTCTCGTGGACAACTTCTTCCTCAACACCATCGCACCATGAACAAACCCACCACCATCGCTGTGACTCTCGATCCTGAAAGCTATGCCATTTTTAAGGAGGCCATGACTCTGGCCGAAAGTGCCGGAGCCAAGGTCACAGTTGGTCATCTGGTTCAGCATTATCTCCAAGACGAAATCCGGAGGCAGAACCCCCGGAAGATCGCCCAGCGTTTTCTCAGTTCGGTCGTTCGGCAGATCAAGATTTCCCCGAGTGGGGAAACGCCGGGCGGAAGGCCTGAGTAAAACCGTCAACCCTGCGCGGCTACGGAATCAAAACGCCGTGCGCCAAAATGAGATAACAATGGCTATCACATCACCGAAACAGAAAGAGGAACTCGCCCAGCAGTTCAAAATTAACCCCGAGATCAACGCTAAGCTCGAGGCCTTCATGCGGTCTGAACCCGGACTCGTGGAGTTCGTGAAGCAGATACCGAGGGAACAGCTGGAAAGGAAGTTCCTCCTGCGCAAAATGCAGGATCAGCAACAGAAAGAAGGCTACACCGCCAAGGTTAAAGCCTGGCTTGAAAAGCCCGAGCAAGCGGAGGTGCTCAAAGCGATCCGCTCCATGATCAGCCCGGTCATGAAGCCTGAGCGCCAAGAGCAGGTCATCGTCAATCAAGCCAAGAACTTCATTAAAAACTCAGGTGTGAAGCTCAGCTGATTAAGGAGAGCCCCTGTCCGGCAAAGGGCAGGGGCTTTTTCATGGAAGAGCAACTCGCCAAACTCGATCTCTTCAAACCGCGCGTGGACATCGAAAGAAAACTGCGCGCCAGCTGGAAACTGCAAAAAGCTGGAGAACGCAAAAGGGCGGCCTGAAAGCGCGCGTCCGGTTTACTCACAAATCGGTAGCTCTGGCTTGGCGCCAGCGCCCGAGCGCTTTCCCTCCGGGGCTCGGCCTGCCGCTACCTCGCCCTCCGGTCGTTTGTGAATAAACCTTCACTACGGTATCTCCTTTGATTGAGGCAACGAGTAAGGGTCATTTTTAGTGGCCGAAAGAGACTGCTCCTTCAGTAAAAAATGAAGGAGCGAGGCCTGGGCCTTTACCGAAGGGGATGATTTCATATCTTCGTCAGCCAGTGCCGAAGCAAGGTTGGCCGCAGGAGCATCCCGAATTGGTAACAAAAGGTAACAAAAAGTTCGCGGGAACTGCGGGAATCCGCGAAGTCGAGGGGAGTCGAGCAAAGGACCGCAGAGCCTTTATTTATCTGCCTCAGAGGGGAATTGAGGTCGTTTTGGGAGTGGTGCGCGATACAGGGTTCGAACCTGTGACCCCTACCGTGTCAAGGTAGTGCTCTACCACTGAGCTAACCGCGCGGAAGAGATGTGAGTTGATACTGGACAGTCCTTCACCTCGCAACTTTTTTCTGCTTTTTTTCGGAACCCCCAAGCCTCGATTGCCGCCTGAAGAAGGGCAAAACGGATGGCTTCAGGATGATCACGAATGCTCCCAATTCATTTCTCCTCCTCCGTGATCTCTGTGTCCTCCGTGGTTAATTTTTCTGTTTTGGGGTGCTTGAGATAAGTTCGCTCATTTCAGAGGCCGTGTTCCTTGGCGGCTCGCTTCAGGATTTCATCCCGGAGCTTGCGCGCGCGATTCACACAAGGGGTGCCGAGGCTCAGGCGCACACGGCGCTTTGTGTAGTCCGGCAGGTGGACTGTGTAGTGGCACCACCAGGTGCCGTGGTTGTTCCAGAGGTGATGATCCGGGTTGTGCGCGAGCACGCGGATCGATGGTTTTTCAAGTGTGTTCATGGGGTGTCTCCTTTTGGGTTTCTCACCAGAAATTTCGGGCCACAAAAAAACCGCCGTCCCAATCAGGATCGGCGGTCAATGAAGTCCGAGGAGAATTTTTTGTTTGGGCTTGTGACCCACACATCGCTTGGCGTTTCCGCCTTCGCAAACCACCGTGGGATTTCTCCTTCCCCGGTTGGCACCCTGACCCGCCCAATGCGGCCACAGGAATTCCTGATGCTTTAACTTTTATACTACAAATCGACGGCAATTCCAAGCCGCAATTGTGTCATAAAATCCAATCAGTCTGGGCCTGCTTCTCGTGGTTGGAGGAATGGGATTCGCAATTTCTTTGAGCCAATTCAGAATCTATTTTTCGCGGTTGGCCACGATGAAAAACTTGCGAACACACTTTCGCGATCTGTATAGTTTGCCAACGAGTCGCCTGCATCTTGGATTGCTGGACATTCGTTTAGTTGGCAGTAAATCGGCAACGAGCAGGATTCCTGTCTATTGTCCTGATAAAGTAAACTGCTGATTATTATTGCAAAGGAGGGGTGGCAGAGTGGTCGATTGCGCCGGTCTTGAAAACCGGAGAGCCGCAAGGTTCCGTGGGTTCGAATCCCACCTCCTCCGCCATGACCCTCAATCGCCCGCAAACCCGCATCAATACTAGGTGCGGGTTTTTTGATGGGGGTCAAAAAAAGGCCTTTTTGGGGCTAGTGTCCCTAAAAGTGTCCCTCCTCGGCAGTGTCGGGGGGCTGCCAGACCCAACTCGGACACCAATCTGCGACTACTCGCAGATTGCTCCCGAACGGGAACCTCAGCAGGGGAAAATCCGGTCAAGCTGCTCTGCACAATCCATAGAAGACATCCACCATGCAGGCACGATATCGGCTCTACCGCCGGTCCAACCGCTCCCACGGCACCTACTACGCCCAGGACGTCACCACAGGCGCCCGGGAGAGCCTCGGCACCAAGAACAAGGCCGAGGCCCAAAAACTCCTTCTGGCCAAGAATGAGGCCCACATACAGCCCGTCCTGAGCCGGGAGCTCGCGAAGGTCTACCTCCACACGCTGGATCCCGACTTTGGCACCCGCACATGGCTGGATGTGGCTCGCCTCATCGACAACTCATACGATGGCAATACCAAGACACGATTCCAGAAGTTCCTGAAAAGTCATCCGGTCCGGCGGCTTATGTCGCGGAGACTCATCGAGACCTCTGCTTCCGACTTTCTCTCCGTCTTCTCGCACCCACGGGCCGGAGTTTCCACCAACGTCCAGCTCCGGATCCTTCACAACCGCGCCTTCGATCTGGAATGGATCCTCAAGCCCGTCCTCTCCCGCCGCGCCTGGCCCAAGATCCGCTACGCCTCTCGACGCGGCATCACTCGCGAGCAGCACGAGTCCGTCCTGAAAGTCACCCCAAACAAGGAATACCGCCTCTACTTCGAACTCCTCTGGCACACCGGCGGCAGCCAGACCGACATCGCCAGCCTCACTGCGGAGGACATCGACTGGGCCACCCGCAGGATCTACTACGAGCGCCAGAAACTCCGCTCCAAAGGTCAGGGCAATGCATGCCTCGTTATCGGGAAGGCCCTCGAAACGATTCTCCTTCAGCTTCCCAAGGAAGGCCCCATCTTCCCCCACCTCGTGACGCTCAAGGAAAGCAAACGCAGCAACTATTTTTGGACCAAACGGGTCAAGGCTGGACTCCCCGACGGCATCGTCCTCCACTCCTACCGCTACGCTTGGGCAGAGCGTGCCCAGGCCGCAGGGATGCCCGAGCGCGAAGCCATGGCCCACCTCGGACATGGGAGCAAAGCCGTCCACCGCGCCTATGCTAAGGCTGCCGACCGCGTCACCATGCCACTCGAGTATTACGAGGAACAGGCCTCTAAAAAACTCATCGACCTCAGCGCCGAGCTATCCAAGAAGCACCATTCAATCGCTTGAGCATTTGCCCCTCCGAGGAAGCCCCCAGCATGCTCATTGGCCGGAGTCAGCCGCTGCGCTTTTGGCACTGGGTTTCGCTAAAGCTTTCACCCGGTGCCAGCCTCCTCCGTCCAATCAGCTCACCCTGCTAAAAGACCAGCCTTCATCACGCCCATTACCGGGAGACCTCAGCTGCGCTTTCGGTTTCTCGGCAATCGGCTCCTTAACCCTCACCAGATTCGTCGACTTGGCACCAAGGAAACCCCGTCGTTGGGCCAAGAAGAACCCGGAAATTCGGGCTCTGTATGTAACAGAGCAAAGTGATTTTTCCGGAAAAAATCACAGCTCCGCCTTTGCTGCGCAAAGAACTTGTTCCTGCGCGTGTCGGGCACGCTCCGGAATCCACCCGGCAATTTCGTAAAAATGACCATTCAGTCCGTTAATGCACCAAGCTTCCGCCGAGTCGAAATGAAGCTCTCTCCGGAGGGCCTGAAGCGACTTCAAGCTCTCAAGAAAACGCTTGGATTTTCCAAGAACTCCGAGGTCATGGAGGCCCTACTTTTTGAAGCCTCAGTGGATCACAAAATCGATCCCGATGTGAGCGCCCGCCTCGAACAAAAAATCGACTATCTCATCGAGCGAATCGAGATGATGACATGAAAAACGGAATGATTTTCCCGTTCAAAAAGACGTGGAGATCGCGTCTAGATTTGGAGTATCTGGACGAGACTTCCGGACGCAACGTCGCAGCAAGGCTGGACCAATCCCGTCTCGAAGACAGCGCGAATTCGAACGAGATCGGCAAGAAGCTCCACCAGTTCGCGGACTATGCCTCCAAGGAAACATTAGGCCAGGTTCACGCCGGAGGATTTCTCCATCATCGGATCGTTTTGAATCCAGACGGGAGTCGGACTTCGCCAATGGCTCTGAGCAATTCCGAGAGGAAAAAAAGAATCTGCGATGCCTGGATGAAGCACATGCGGGAGGTCAAAACCTCTTCGTCCCATCCAGTGATCCAGCACCGCTTGGTCTTCACGATGTCGACGGCTTTTCACGACAAATTGGTTGGAGCCGGAATCAATCCTGACATCGTTTTGAGGAGTTCTTTGAAGACCGTTTTGAATCGATTCCAGCAGCGGTTTCATCCCAAGGATTCCATCGGCTACGCCTACGGACTGCATCACGACACGGACAATCTTCATGCCCATGTGGCCATCTGCCCCAGAACGGCCAAAGGGCATTATGTGGGACTCAGTATGTCGCGCACTCGGAAGTCGGGAAATAAGAACCAGATGACCTATCTGATGCGTGCTTTTGATCGGGAAAACCGCAAATGGGACAAGCTTCTCTCCAGCCCTGATAAACTACGGAAGGCTTTAGAAATGCATCTGGACAGCGATAAAATGGTGATCGCTCCGAAGATCTCGGCCAAGCAGTTGCAGGTCCTCCGGGAAGATGAATCTCTCCATGCCAGTCGCCTCCGAAATAGCTACCAGGCCATCCAAAAACTGGAGCGGGAATTACAGCAGAAGCGTCAGGTTCAGCGCACCAATCGCGTGATGCGACGCATCCCGCGCTTCTTTGGTTGGCGTAAACCAGCCCATATCCGGATGGTCGAAAAAGTCGCCGGAGAAGTTGAGAAATTCTCCATCCGGGAGATGCAGTCCCTCCTTTACCGGATGAAGCAAACCTACAGGGAGGATCACCGCATTTACAGCCAGCGTTATGGCTTTCAACCCACCCAAAACGATCATGCCCATCACCGGACCCAATCGAGACGACAAGGACAAAGCCAACTATTCTGAGTTCGTAACTACTCAGGTAGCTCCCAATAAATATTTTTTTCGTAGTTACGAATGGTCATCATTTAGTCTTCGGTGCGGTTGCTTACATTTGCTCGCCAAGGAGGCAGGCAAGCTCATGGCGGACCTGCTTTGAACTTTTAAACCACCCCGCCAACGCATCCGGCAACGCCGTAGTCGCCAACTCGGTGGCCGCATACATCTGTGCCTGCGTTTCCCCGCCGACATACAGCGGGATGCTCAGATTCACTTCCTTCGCTCGGATTTCCTCGATGGGCACGATGCGAGTGAAGCCGGGCTCGTCCTGAAAGACCTGATAAGCGCGGACGACGCGCTGGAGGTGGTCGTCGGTGAGGAAGCTCTGGGCGCGTTCGCGGGTGACTTCGTTCACCGTATTGATGAAGGGGACTTTTCCACGCCGGGCCTTTGGCTTCAGTTTGGCAAATGAGGGCGTGTGGCGATCATTCTTGAGCGAGTTTTTCCAGTGGCTCGATAGCGTCTTGCAGCAACCTTTTCCCGGTGACTTCCAGAAGCTTTAAGGATGGTGCTTGCGAGACAAGCAGGCCGTATTCGCAGGTGTGGCGTGCCTCGTCCAAGTCCGATTCGTTTTCGGGCTGGATAAGCTGGCGAATGCCGTTCCCGACATTCGGAACGAGACTCTGCCAGATGGTGGGGAAGCGACTTTGCAGTGCCGCTGCCCAGACTTGTGGCCATGAGAGCAATGAATCTTCCTGCCGGGCTTCGGCGAGGTAAGCGAGGGCGAGGACGCGCCCGAGGTCTTTGTTGCTGCGCTTGATGCGGCGTCCTCCAATGATACCGCTCATGGGTTGGTCGCCGATGGCGGGATGATGGAGCAGATTGGCGAGAGCCATGGTTTCGGGTCGGGCGATGGCGATGCCGAAAGGTGTGTGGATAGGCTGAAACTCTGCAAGGGACAAGAAGCCAAAGCTGCACAGGCTGAAATGGCCTTGGGAGGTCACGATGCGGATATCTTTCCGCCCGAGATCGGACTCCGACTCAGGGACGGTCAGCAGCT
The DNA here is from genome assembly GCA_044340205.1 of Terrimicrobiaceae bacterium. Classification (GTDB taxonomy): domain Bacteria; phylum Verrucomicrobiota; class Verrucomicrobiia; order Chthoniobacterales; family Terrimicrobiaceae; genus UBA967. The sequence continues at coordinate 95 of JBIIUB010000120.1, read as the reverse complement.
CGATAAACCATTCCGTAGAGCCCGGAGGATGAAGGCGGACGACGGGCAGTTTGTCGTCGGGTGTGCTGGCATCACCGGGATGGCCCCATTCGCCT
>JBIIUB010000036.1:0-24421 GCA_044340205.1 Terrimicrobiaceae bacterium | reverse complement strand
GACGCCACCCTCGAAGCCATATGCACCGAACTCAACGCCACAGAAATCTGCTATCCCGGCACCACCCTACGCCTCGTCTACCGCCCAATCAGGTCATCCGTTTTCCCGCCAAGTCAGGATGTCTGAGTTTGAAACCCTATGAAAAAAGCCCTTCTCATCCTCCTTGCAGCCACAGCGTGGGTCCACGCCGAAGCGGAAATCGGCAAACCTGCTCCCTCATTCACTCTACCGACCTGTGAATCCAAGTCCGTGTCCCTCTCCGACTTCAAAGGCAAAGTCGTCGTCCTCGAGTGGACAAACTATGCATGTCCTTTCGTCGTGAAGCACTACGGCTCCGGCAACATGCAAAAACTCCAAGCGGATGCCGCCGCAAAAGGCGTCGTGTGGCTCTCGATCTGCTCGTCCGCACCAGGAAAGCAAGGCCACGCCACACCTGCCGATGCCATCAAAGCCTGCAAAGAAAGAAACTCCGCTGCTACCGCTTTCCTCATCGACGAGTCAGGCGCGACCGGCCGCGCCTACGGCGCGAAGCGCACACCCGAGATGTATGTCATCAATGCCGATGGCATCCTCGTTTACCAGGGGGCGATTGATGACAAAAAATCCGCCGATCCCGGGGACATCGCCAAAGCAAAGAACTTCGTCTCCGCAGCCATCGATGAAACATTGGCAGGCAAACCCGTCAGCACGCCCAAAACCGAGGCCTACGGCTGCTCGATCAAATACGGCAACTGAGCCAGACCGCCGAACGGGCGGGGTGTTATGAATTCCCAAACCATGCCGCGCTGGATTTTGTTGGCCTTTTTTTCCTGTCTGGCTGCTGGTTTTTCCGCTCCCGAAGCGGATATCCAGCAAAGCACCAAAGGAAACGCCACCACAGTTTCGCCAACTCCGACGCCGCCACCGACTCCCGACGAAGAGGAGGAACAGGAAATCCGCAGGAATCATCAGTTTCTCGGCCAACCCGCGAGACCAATTGCTCCCGCCCAAACGAGAATGTTCTTTGGCCAAGAAGTTCCCGTAGCCACACAATACGCCGCACCACGCATCACTCCACAGGCTGATGGCGGCTATGTCATCCAACCAGCCACTCCAACCGCCTTTGAAACACGCCGCACCGGCATGACAACCGACGGCGCGGGATTCGAGCAAACAGAGATCGAGGGCTTCATAAACTACGGATCGCCAATCCGCACGGCAGTGCCCGTCTACAACGAAAAGGGCGAAGTAATCGGCACCACAATCCAAGAACACCCCAACCCTATCCTGCAACCGGTGTTCAGAACCATCCGCAAGGAGTAACCCCATTTTTCAGCCACGAAGCGACGTTGCCGCGCAAGTCGGACCCCGGCGGCGCGGGGTCCCTACCTTACAAAACAACCGCGCTGACGCGCGGCAGCGCGCTTCGTGAATCTGGGAGGGTCATCGTCTCGCATGACCCATTTTTCAGCTGCGAAGCAGCGTGTGAGACGCGTGGTTCGCACGATTTTGAGCAGGAAGGTGTCCGAGAGGGATTCCCCGCCTTCCATGATTGAAATTTGGGCCATGCCGGAGGATGGCCGTCCAAATGGATCAGGTCTGCCCGTAGGTCGCGGTGGGGCCGTGTTTTCTGAGGAAGTGACGCTCGGAGAGGGCCAGTGAGGGCGGCTGCGCAGACGGATCGAGCGTGAGGGCGTGGAATGCCATGTCGGCGACGATTTCAAGGGCGAGGAAGTTTTCGACGGCTTTGGCACCGGATGGACCCCATGCAAACGGGCCGTGGTTGCGCACCAGAACGGCTGGGATTTCCAAGGGATTGAGTCCCTCAAAGCGTTCGACGATGACATTTCCAGTTTCCCATTCGTAGGCGTTGGAAATCTCGGAGGCCGTGAGGGCGCGGGTGACAGGAACCTCGCCGCGAAAGTAGTCGGCATGGGTGGTGCCGAGCAGCGGGATGCCGCGCGCCGCTTGAGCAAAGGCGACCGCTTTGCGCGAGTGCGTGTGGACGACCGAGCGGATGCCGGGAAAGCCGAGAAAGAGCCTGCGATGAGTCGGAGTGTCGGACGAGGGATTGAGAGTCCCCTCAACCACGCGGCCGTCAAAATCAACGATGACCATGTCCTCGGCTTTCAAGGCCGAGTAGGGAACGCCGCTGGGTTTGATGGCAAAAACTCCAGCCTCGCGGTCGCAGACGCTCACATTGCCGAAGGTTAGATCGACAAGACCTGAAGCGGGCAGCGCGGCATTGGCAGCGCGGCATTCCTCGCGGATCGCTTCGTAACGGCTCAAGCGACGAATCCTCCCGAGATGTGGTGATAAACCTCGTTGGCACGGAGTTCCTGACGGAAAGCTCCAGCCTCGGTTTTGTCTCCAATGACGACGCACTCGATACCGGCGATGGTGGCGAAGTCCTCCAAATGCTCGCGGGTGACCGTGTAACTGAAGCCCGTGTGATGCGCGCCTCCCGCATGAATCCAGGATTCGCAGGCGGTGGCGAAATCGGGCCGGCATTTCCAGACGGCGCGGGCCACAGGGAGGTTTGGCAAGGCGTGCGGTGGCTGGATGGCATCGACTTCGTTGACCAAAAGGCGGAAGCGGTTGCCGAGATCGATGAGCGAGGCGTTCAACGCAGCGCCAGCCGGGGCGTCGAAGACAAGGCGCACGGGATCCTCCTTGCCACCGATGCCCAGCGGGTGAATCTCGCACGAGGGCTTGGACTGGGCGATGGATGGGCAAATTTCCAACATATGGGAGCCAAGGACGAGGTGGTTGTTGGGTTCCAGATGGTAGGTGTAGTCCTCCATGAACGAGGTTTTGCCACCGAGATCGGAGGCGATGACCTTCATGGCGCGGAGCAGGGCGGCTGTTTTCCAATCCCCTTCGGCACCGAAGCCGTAGCCCTCCGCCATGAGGCGCTGGACGGCGATTCCGGGCAGTTGCTTGAGTCCATGCAAATCCTCAAAGGTGGTGGTGAATCCCTTGAATCCCCCTTGTTTCAGAAACGCCCGCAAGGCGACCTCGATGCGCGCGGCCTCACGCACGGAGGCGTGGCGCTCGCCGCCTTTGGCAAGGGCTGGCGCCAATTGGTAACTGGCGGCGTATTCATCGCAGAGCGCGTTGATTTCGGAGTCGGCAATGCCCGATTGGATCGCCACGAGATCGCCGATTCCGTAGCCGTTCACTGAAAAACCAAACTTCATTTCGGCCGAAACCTTGTCGCCTTCCGTGACGGCGACCTGACGCATGTTGTCACCGAGGCGGGCAAACTTGGCGCCCTGCCAATCATGCCATGCGCGAGCGGCGCGAACCCATGCGCCGATGCGGGAGATCACTGAATCGCTTTGCCAGTGACCTGCGACGACCTTTCGTGCGAGACGCATGCGCGTGTGAAGGAAACCCGCCTCACGGTCGCCATGAGCCGATTGGTTCAGGTTCATGAAGTCCATGTCGATCTCCCCCCAAGGCAGATCGCGGTTGAACTGGGTGTGCAGATGCAGGAATGGCTTCCGCAGCGCGGAGAGTCCGCCGATCCACATTTTCGCGGGAGAAAATGTGTGCATCCACAGAATCAGCCCTGCGCAGTCGGGATTGGCGTTGGCCTCAAGAATCGTCGCACGGATGGCATCAGGTGTGGTGAGGACGGGCTTGAAAACAACTGGCAGCGGGAGTTTTTCACCAAGGCCGCCAGCGATCGCCTGCGAGTTGGCGGCGACTTGCTTGAGGGTTTCGGGGCCGTAGAGGTGTTGACTGCCGGTGAGGAACCAGATTTCGGATGTTTTCATTTTTGGGATTTAGATTTGATGGCGAGGAGTTCTTTCATGACGCCCGAGAGATCGGCTTTGCGGTTCACGCCTCCGAAGGCGTCATGCAGGTTTTGATAGAGCGCGAACAAGCGGTCATAGGTCTTGCGGGCCGCAGCGCGGGGCTTGTATTCGATGTCCTTGAGCGAGGTCATCGCCTTCTGAGCGGCGGGGAAATCTTTGAAAACTCCCGCCAGCACGGCAGCCGAAACCGCCGAACCCAAGGCGCAGGCCTGAGAGGAGCCAGCCACCAACATCGTGCGACCGGTGACATCAGCGTAGATCTGCATGAGGAGCGGATTTTTTTCCGCGATACCGCCGGCGCAAACGATGCGTTTCACAGGCACGCCGTATTCTTCGATCCGCTCGATAATGGCGCGCGCGCCGAATGCCGTGGCCTCGATGAGCGCGCGGTAGATTTCCGCCTTCGTGGTGTGCAGCGTGGTTCCCAAAAGCAAACCGCTGAGCATCGGATCGACAAGAACCGTGCGGTTGCCATTGTTCCAATCCAGCGCCAGCAGGCCGCTGCCGCCGGGTTGGAGCGTGGCGGCTTCCTTGGCCAAGCTCGCATACAGGGCGGCATCGCCCTCGCAGACGGATTCGATCCACCATTTAAAAATATCGCCAACAGCCGACTGCCCCGCCTCGATGCCGAAAAAGCCGGGCAGGATGGCACCCCTCACGATGCCGCAGATACCGGGGATGTCTTTGACCTTCTTGGTTGCGGGAACAACGGCGCAATCGCAGGTCGAGGTGCCGATCACCTTCACCAGCGTGCCTTCGCTGATGCCGCCGCCGATGGCTCCGTAGTGCACATCCATTTCGCCGATGGCCACTGGAATCCCGGCGGGCAGGCCGAGCTTTTTCGCCCACTCCGGCGAAAGCGTGCCGGCGGCGGTGTTGGCATCGTGGGCCTTGTCGTAGAGACGATCCCGAAGCTCCGCGAGCTTGGGGCTGAGCAAGGAGAGGAACTTTTTATCGGGCAATCCACCCCACTCATCACAGTAAAGCGCCTTGTGGCCAGCGGCGCAGATGCCGCGCTTGATTTGCTTCGGATCCTCGATCCCGCAGAGCACCGAGGGAATCCAGTCGCACATCTCCACCCAAGAGTGAGCCGCTTTGAAAACATCAGGCGCGGTTTTGAGGCAGTGCCAGATTTTGCTCCAAAACCACTCGGAAGAATAAGTATTCCCACACTTGGCGATGTATTCGGGACGGTGCTTTGCGGCGAGTTCCGTGATGCGTGCGGCCTCTTGCCAGGAGGTATGGTCCTTCCAAAGCCAGCACTGGGCGGCGGGATTTTTTTTCCACTTTGGCAAGGATGCGAGTGCGCGGTTGGCGGAATCCACCGGAATCGGACTCGAACCGGTCGTGTCAACGCCAAGACCGATGATCGTCGCAGGTGTGAAGGCCTTTTTTTTCTTCGCAGCGGCGGCCAGAGCGCCTTTCACGCACAGCTCAAGCCCCACGAGATAATCCGGGGGATGCTGCCTCGCGAGGTGATGATCCTTGGGGTCAATGAGCACCCCATCTTTTCCTGAGGGATAACCGGCCACGAAGCTGCCGACTTCCTCACCGTTGTCACAGCGCACGACGAGCGCGCGAACTGAGTTAGTGCCGTAGTCTATGCCAAGGGAACATTTCATGTGCGCAATCCATCCAACGACATGCTGATTGTAAACGCGGAAATTACATGACAGTAATGTAGATCGATATGAAACCGGTCTCCATGCATGATGTGGCCAGGGCTTGTGGGGTTTCCAAAAACACCGTCTCTCAGGCCTTGCGCAATAGTCCGCAGATTTCCGAAGGCATGCGCACAAAAATCACTGAGACCGCGAAACGCATGGGCTACCAAAAAAATGCGGTTGTGTCGGAATTGATGGCGAGACTGCATGCGGGAGGCAACCGGCGATTTCAATGCACACTGGCTTTAATCAACGCAAACCAAGACAAGATGGCCTTCAAACGGCATCCCACGATTCCCGTTTATGTGGAAGGATGCCGGGCCCGCGCGACTGAACTCGGCTATGAACTGGACGAGTTCTGGATTCATGAACCCAAAGTAAACGGCGATAGACTCTGCCAGATTTTTCGCACGCGGGGCATACATGGTGGACTCGTGGTGGGCCTGATGGATGAGAATCGCTTGCCAGATTCTTTTCAACCTGTGGCAAGAGAGTTCCCCTTGCTCGTCACCGGAGTCCGAACACGCGAACCGAGCCTGTCCTTCGCCTGCGTGGATCATCACATGGTCGCACTGCGGGCATTTGAAAAAGTGCTCGAGCTCGGATGCAAACGCCCAGGCCTTGTGCTCGACGCACGGATCGACGCATTGGTCGAGCACCGCTTCAGCGCCGGCTACGAAGTTGGTCAGCGGCGCCTTCCTGCAGCGCGGCGATTGAAGCCTTTCTTCCAAGTCTCCGAGGCAAGGGCAGACAAATTCCTTTTCCACCACTGGCTGAAGCAAGAACGCCCGGATGCGATCTTCAGCCTCTATCACGAAATAGGAGATTGGGTGGAGGAGTATGGTCTGCGTGTGCCAGAAGATGTCCTGATGGTCCAATACGAATGGCGTTCCGGCAGTCCACATTGGCCAGGCATGAACCAACACAACGAACTGGCAGGGCAGGCTGCGGTGGACATGCTCATCGGAATGATCCACCGAAGCGAAAAAGGCCCCCCGCCCTTCCCTCAAGCGACGCTCATCGATCCCACATGGACTGCGAAATGATTTTTTAGGGTGGAGTCGCGCGCGACAGCGCGATTCGTGACAAAATCATTTGAAGGGATCCGCCTACGCGCTTCGCGGCTACGGCGTGACATTGGGGTCATCGTCTCGCATGACCGATTTTTCAGCCGCGAAGCGGCGTTCAGAGGCGTGGTTCGACCAACTTTCGGACATAGTGGTGTCTAAAAGTGATTCGGCAGCTTCAGAGGGGATATTTGGGCCAAGCCGGAGGTTGGCCCTCCCGGTGTCAGCGCCTATCGCGTCATTTTCGGCTTAAGAGCGGACTGGGCATTTTTCGTTTCAATAAAAGCCGCGTAGGATAGTTTTGCAGGCCGCATCGATTTCCATTCTGTGAATATTCTTCCACTGCTCATTTCAGGAACAGCCTTGGCGATGGCCATGATGGTTGTCGTTTGGTTTTTTGCGCGACGGATGAACAACGCGGGGATTGTGGACATCTGGTGGTCGTTTGGATTCACGCCCGTGGCCCTTTTTTACGGAATCTTTGGCAGCGGCCACATGATTCGGAACGCGCTGATTTCGGCGATGGTTTTCGCCTGGAGTTTCCGACTTGGGATGCATCTCTACAAACGCGTCATGTCGCACCATCCGGAGGAGGATCCGCGCTACGCTGCGCTGCGCACGCAATTTCCCAAGCATACCTGGCTGATGTTTTTCGGCTTTTTCCAATTGCAGGCCGTTCTCATCGGAGTCTTGAGCATCCCCATCGCGCTGGCGTGTGCGAATCCGGCTCCGGGTATCGGAGTCTTCGAAGTAGTGGGCGTGGTTCTTTGGCTTGTAGCGATCGGCGGAGAGTCCATCGCCGACATGCAACTCAAACTTTTCAAGGCGCAACCGGGATTGAAAGGCCGCGTTTGCGATATCGGGCTTTGGAAATATTCGCGCCATCCGAACTATTTCTTCGAGTGGATTGTCTGGATTGCCTACTTCGTGTTCGCGCTTGGCTCGCCGTGGAGCTGGGTTGGCATCGCCAGTCCGCTGTTGATGCTCTATTTTCTGACCTGCATGACCGGCATACCGCCTTCGGAGGCCAGATCCCTTGCGACGCGCGGTGACGCCTACCGCGCCTACCAACGACGCACCAGCCCATTCATTCCCTGGATTCCTAAAAAACCATGATCTCCATCGACGACCTTCTCGCCCGAAATCTCCTGCCAGATGCCGCCATTCGCATCGGCATTCGCAACCTGCTCGCCAAAAAGCTCCGCGAAGAAACAAAACCCGACGCCATCGCGCAGAGCGAGGCCCTGAGCGCCTTCATCGAGGAACTGAAGCGCAGCCCGATCGCGATCAAGACCGAGGCGGCCAATGAGCAGCACTACGAGGTGCCGACCGATTTTTTCAAACTCGTCCTCGGTCCACGCATGAAATACAGCTCGGGCTACTGGCCGCACAAGGACACGACTTTCGCCGAGTCCGAGGAGGCCATGCTGACCCTCAGCTGCGAGCGCGCGCAACTCAGCGATGGACAGGATGTGCTGGAACTCGGCTGCGGCTGGGGAAGCCTCACCCTCTGGATGGCGGAAAAATACCCGAACTCCCGCATCACAGGCGTTTCCAACTCCTCCACTCAAAAGGCCCACATCGACGCCGAGGCGGCGCGGCGGGGATTCAAAAATGTGCGCATCCTGACTGCGGACATGAATGAATTCGAAGCAGGCGACACCTCGTTCGACCGTGTAGTTTCCGTCGAGATGTTCGAGCACATGAAGAACTACCAGCTCCTCATGGCAAAAGTCGCACGCTGGCTGCGGCCAGGCGGGAAGCTCTTCGTTCACATCTTCACCCACCGCGAGTTCGCCTACCACTTCGAGGGCAAGGATCCCTCGGACTGGATTACACGCTACTTCTTCGAGGGCGGCACCATGCCCTCGGATGACCTTCTGCTCTACTTCCAAGATGACCTCGCCATTCGAGGTCACTGGCGCGTGAGCGGCACCCACTACCAGAGAACCTCGGAAGCCTGGCTGGAAAAAATGGACGCCAACGAGGCAGTCATCACTCCCATTTTGGAAGCCACCTACGGCAAGGAAAGCACCGCCAAGTGGCGCGCCTACTGGCGGGTCTTCTTCCTCTCATGCGCCGAACTCTGGGGCTACAGCGGCGGCAACGAATGGCTCGTGAGCCACTATCTTTTCGAGAAAAAGCGCTGACCTCTCAAGCAGCGCCCAACACGGCAAGAGCCTCGTTGAGCGTGGCGGAATTGGAGATGGAGATAACGGGTGTTCCTTTGCGGATGCGTCCCACGAGACCGGCGAGCACGCCGCCGGGCCCGAGTTCGATGAATTGCTCGATGCGCAGGTGGTCGATGAGATACTCCACGCTCTGGGACCAGCATACGCTGCCTGTAACTTGATCGGCGAGGGTGCGGCGGATCGTTTCGGCATCGCTAACGCTGACGGCGTCCACATTGCAGACGACCGGGACGCGCGGGACATTCATGGGCGTTTCGGCTAGGGCGACGGAAAGCGTCTGGTAGGCAGGCTCCATGAGGCGGGAGTGGAAGGCACCGGCGACCGTGAGTTCGACCGCTTTTCTGGCGCTGTATTCTTTGGCCAGGGAGACAGCGACGACGATTTTGGAGGATTCGCCTGAGAGAACGATTTGGCCCGGGGCGTTGATGTTTGCGACATCCACATCAGCCACTGCAGCGAGCTCGCGCACGCGGTCCTCCTCGCCACCGATGATTGCCGCCATACCGCCCTCCGACGCTTCGCAGGCTTCCTGCATGGCGCGGGCGCGCTTGTCCACGAGACGGAGTCCGGTTTCAAAGTCGAAAGTTCCGGCGGCCGCATGTGCGGTGAATTCCCCGAGCGAGAGGCCAGCGGTGGCCTGAAAATCGAGGGCGGGGTATTTTTCCTTCAGCACCGCCAGGCAGGCGAGTCCGTGGACATAGAGCGCGGGCTGGCAAACGGAGGTTTTGGTGAGATCCTCGGCAGGCCCCTCGAAGGCGATTTGACTGAGCGAGTATCCAAGGATCGAATCCGCGCGGCGGAAGAGATCGGCGGCTGCGGGATACTCGGCGGCGAGGTCTTTGCCCATGCCGACGGTCTGGGCGCCTTGGCCGGAGAAAATGAGTGCTGTTTTTTTCATAGGTGGATGGAGGAGAGCGGGGATCAGTGCCAGAGGTTGTGCACGATGGTATAGGCTAGCGGAATGCCGATGAGAAGATTGAAAGGGAAGGTGACCCCGAGTGCCAGCCCGACATAGACGCTGGGATTCGCAGCGGGAAGTGCGGCACGGAACGCGGCTGGAACAGCAATGTAGGACCCACTGGCACACAAGATCGCAAAGAGAAAGGCATCACCCTCCTGGAAACGGCAGAAGTAGGCGATCAGGAGCGCACAAGCTCCCGAGATGATGGGAAAAGCGAGCGCGAAGATGACGGAAAAAATCCCTCCCGCGCGCAGATCGGCGATGCGCCGCGCGGCCACGAGACCCAGGTCCAAAAGAAAAAAACAAAGCAGACCAGGGAAAAGCTGGCTCACAAAGGGCTGGAGCGCCTTGGCGCCAGATGCGGGAGTGACCATTCCCGCCAGCAGGCTGCCGATGAGGATGAGAACGGATTTGTTTGCAAAACACTCATGAAGAACACTCGCATAGGATAGTCGATTTTTGCCACCGTTGGTGTCGTTCCATCTCGCCAGCACAAGACCGGTCAAAATCGCCGGGCTTTCCATCAAAGCCAGGGCCGCCACCATGTAGCCACCGAAAGGAATGTGGTGCGCATCGAGGTAGGATGCCGCAGTCATGAAAGTGACAGCGCTCACCGATCCGTAGGTCGCAGCCAGAGCCGCCGAGTCGGGCACACTGAACTTCCTTCTGACAATTGGATAAACTATGAGCGGAATGACAAATGAAGCCAATGTGGCTATGATCAAAGGCAACAGAACCTCCATCGTCAGCGGGGTCTTTTGCAGCTCATTACCCCCCTTAAAACCAAGAGCAAAAAGCAAATACAAAGACAGGACTTTTAAGAAGGATTCTGGAATCTCAAGATCCGACTTCACAAGCACGGCCAGTATGCCAATGAGGAAAAAAAGGATGGCCGGTTGTAAGAGGTATTCCAGTGGATTCATGCAATTCGCAAAAACTAAATAGGAATTTGATTTTGGGAAGACCGAAGATCAGGTTTCAAGGAAGCCAAATGAAAACACTCCTTGCCATCGCCACCATCGCACTCGCGGGCTGCGGAACCCTGCCAAAACAAGCACCTCTCCGGACCGTCGATCATGTGAATCTCAACCAGTTCATGGGCGACTGGTATGTCATCGGCACCATTCCCTGGTTCGTCGAAAAAAACAATGTGGGCACGATGGATATCTACAGCCTGCGGCCTGACGGAAAAATCGACATCCGCTACGCGTTCCACAAGAAATCCCTCGATGCCCCGCGCCAGGAAATGAAGGCCACTGGAACTGTGGTGAACACCAAAACCAACGCCGAGTGGGCCGTTCAATTCCTCTGGCCCTTCAAGGCTCCCTTCCTCGTCATCGATCTCTCGCCGGATTACCGCCACACCACCATCGGCTATCCCGACCGCAGCCTCATCTGGATCATGAGCCGCGAGCCGGCGATGTCGGAAAAAGACTACGCCGCCGCACTTGAAACAGCCCGTGCGCAAGGCTACGACATTTCGCGCATCGAGAAGGTGCCACAAAAAGCCCAAACCAAGCCATGACCACTTACATTTACGAAACCATCCCGGCCGACGACTCGACCGAGCCAAAGGTCTTCGAGTTCCAGCAACGCATGACCGACAAGCCGCTCACCCAACATCCCGAGACCGGCGAACCCGTGCGTCGCATCATCAGCGGTGGCCTCGGCTTCATGCAAAAAGGTAAGGCGTCCCCTGCCCCGTCATCCTGCGGCACCGGTTGCGGTTGCCATTGAACGCCGCTTAAAGCGAATTCAAGCTCCACGAGACTTCGCCGTTTTCAAAAATCTCAAGCCAGGCCCAGCTTGGAGGGGCGCTCATACCGTGGAGTTGAAGGTTTTCTCGAACTCCCTGACGATGCGAATGATTTCATCGAAGGATGGCGCCTCACCGAAGAACATGGGGCCGCGCATGGCCTCGTAGTCCGCTTTCCAGTTCGGAAAATGGGCGACGGGCGGAACGAGCCTGAAGGTGCCGGGTTTATGTGTGGAGTAGTCAACCCAGGCATAACGGAAAAAGATATCCCGGTGCTCGGCGACACGAGCAAAGAGCGCCATATCGGCCAGGGCTCTTTCACCTACGCCCGCGCGGATCAGGCACCAGAGGTCGTAGTAATGCCGTGCCATGCGGAGTTTTCGCGGTTTGTCAGGAGGGCGGAAAGTTTCTTCGTGCAGCAGGCAGGCTTTTTCCCAGAAGGTGCGTTCAGCGGCAAGGACGCGGACAGGGAAAGATTCTTCCGGCAGCAACTGCGGGAAGCGCGCTGCGAGATAAGGCTGGATGGGGCGATTCAAATGAGGCCAGTCATCCGAGCGGGCCCCGAGTTCGATTTTTACGACGGGCTTGATGTAGCCCGCCTCGTTTGCAAATGCGGAGGGATAATGAAGCAAGAGGCACTGGCCGTCCGGCATGTCAGGATCGACCTCTAACATCCAGCCAACGGGGCCAATCTGTTGTGCGATGCGTCCGGCGAGCGCAGGCTGCAATATGCCCTGCACCCAAAGGCGACTGGCGTCCATGAGGGCTGTGAGACGGATTTTGCGCTGCTTGTTGCTGGTGGCTTTGTCTGGTGCGGCTTCACAGCCAAAGCCAAGGACTTCCTTGTCCACAATAAGGTCTATGTCCTCGGAAAAGCGTTCGATGAGTTGCCATGCCTTCGAAAGCGAGGTGCCTCCTTTGAAGGTGAGGTGCCCGCCGACGCCGGGAAGGGCAAAGAGTTCGCGCAGCGTCCAGCAGACCCAGAAATCTTTCTCGACACTGGCAGCATCCAGTCCCATCGCGGCCTGAACCGCCTTGCAACCAAGTTGACGGTCGGCGAAATCCAATTCCAAGAAGGCATTCATGAGGCGGATACTGGTTGATCCACCATGCGGCGGAAAACATCCACGATCCAAGCCGGAGCGCAGGCTGCGTCGGCGAGCAAGGCGTCACGGTCAGATGGTGAAAGGTTGCGCCGAAGCCTCGCGATAATCTCGTCGTCAACAAAGCGTTTGCCAATCCAACGAAGGGCGAGGATGACTTGCGCGCTCTGAGGGTTCTTCGTCGAAACGAAACGCGGCGAAACATGACGGAGAATAAGTTCCCCTTTCCCCTGTTTGACTCGACGGCTTCGGCCAGTGGTCAAAAGCATCGGACGCATGGGAACCTGATCCGTGAGGCCCAGTGCATTCGCCGCATGGGCGCCAGTAGAAAAGATGTGCGAGTTGTCTTTGCGGGTGAGAGCAGCGTGAAAGGCGGAGGAATCAGGCTCCAGGACACCCAGCAAAGGGTGCGTTTTCGGCAAATGATAAAGTCCGCGTCCCGCCCGCCGAAGCTGCCCGGATTTGCAATTGCGGGAGAGGGCTTGGTCCACTGCGGCACGGGAGCCGAGGTCGAGGAAGTCCGCAGGCGCCCAGACACGGCCCTTCGACTCGGACCGGATGCGGTCGAGGATAGCGGCATCAATACTGTCGGCGTGCTTGTTCATATTTTCGTCAGAAACTTGCACTGTTTTTCTGACGAAATCAATGTCAAAGCCAATATATTACCGAGACATGGGGAGGCCCGATAGCCAGAAACTGCGCTCGGAAGTCCGGGGACTAAATCGGATTCAAGCTCCAGGAGACCTCGCCGTTTTCGAAAATCTCAAGCCAGGCCCAGCTTGGCGGAGAGCCCTTGTTTGGCTTTCCGATGGTGCCGGGATTCAGAAGGCGGCAGTCGCCGACTTGTTCGTCGCGCGGCACATGGGTGTGGCCGAATAGAAGAAAGTCCGCTGCGGGCAATCTGCGGGGCAAGATATGGACGAGGTGAAATGTCCTGCCAAAGCGCACCAGGTCGAGTGTCAGCGGGAGGTCGAGGCCGAAGTCGTTGTTGCCAAGGACGCCGTAGAAGGGTCTGCCGATGCCGATGCAGGCGCTGAGCGTCGAGAGATTGCAGAAATCGCCAAGGTGCCAGATCTCATCGGCCGCTGCGAGCGAGGGAAGGATTTTTTCCGGGAGCCGACCGTGGGTATCAGAAATCACGGCGATGCGCATGGCAGAGATTCCTGTGAAGTTGGCGCTTTCCGTTTCGCTCAGGGCCGGTTTTTTGCCCGGATTTGCGCGGAGAATCAGGCTTAGAGAAGAGCGGTGAGCTTGGAGACGATGTCGCCCTTGCTGCTTACGCCGACCGATTGATCCTGCTTGGTTCCACCTTTGAAGTAGATGAGCGACGGGATGCTGCGGATGCCGAACTGCGCGGAGACACCGGGAGCGTCGTCAACATTGACTTTGGCTATCGCGAATTTTCCCACATTCTCAGTGGCGATCTCGTCCACCACAGGTCCGAGCATGCGGCAGGGCGCACACCATGGGGCCCAGAAATCAACCAACACCGGGGTGGTGGCGGATTCGATAAAAGAGGTGAAATTCGAGTCGTTGAGTTCGGTTACATTAGGATTGGCCATATGAGAAATGTGGTGAGTTGATTAAAAGTCGAAAGGTCAGCCGAGCATCGTCCAGATTTGGATGCCAAGCGAGGCCAATGCCACGACGGTTGCCGCTATGCCGAGGATGAGATCGGAATCGGCGGCCTTGCCTGCGGCCACATTCTTTTCGGCAGCGGGCGCGGCTTTTTTATCGGCGGCGGCTGGCGCGGCTGGGGCGGCAGGCTTCTTGAGATTCATTGTCGCCTGGGGAAGTGGTTTCCCAGCAGCAGGCAGGCTGATTTTTGCAGTCTCTTTCTTGGGTGCGGATACGGCAAGCGGTGCTGCTGGAGCAGAAGGTTTGGCAGCTTCCGGAGCGGCAGGTGACTTCGGCGCTTCACCAGCGGCGGCAGGTGGCTTGATCGCAACGGCAGGGGCTGCAGGAACCGCACCGGGAGCTTTCGGAAGAACGGGCGCTGCCGGTATCTTCGGCGCTTCACCAGCGGCGGCTGGTGGCTTGATCGCAACGGCAGGGGCTGCAGGAACCGCGCCGGGAGCTTTCGGAAGAACGGGCGCTGCCGGTATCTTCGGCGCTTCACCAGCGGCGGCAGGTGGCTTGATCGCAACGGCGGGGGCTGCAGGAACCGCACCGGGAGCTTTCGGAAGAACGGGCGCTGCTGGAATCTTTGGCGCTTCACCAGCTGCGGCAGGCGGCTTGATCGCCACAGCAGGTGCGGCAGGCGGAACCAAACCGGGAGCTTTTGGAACCACGGGCGCTGCTGGAATCTTTGGCGCTTCACCAACGGCGACCGGTGGCTTGATCGCCACTGCGGGAGCGGCGGGCGGAACCACGCCCGGCGCCTTTGGAATCATGGGTGCGGCTGGAATCTTCGGCGCTTCACCAACGACGACCGGTGGTTTGATCGCCACAGCGGGTGCGGCGGGCGGAACCACGCCCGGCGCCTTTGGAATCATGGGTGCGGCTGGAATCTTCGGCGCATCAACAGCGGCGGCGGGTGGTTTGATGGCAGGAATTTTGAGGACCGGCGCTGGTGGAACGACTCCACCAGGAACAACAGGCTTGGGCGCGCCGGCGATAGGTGGCGGCGGCGGAACGAGACCACTTGCGGCAGCAACGGGCTTGGCAGGAAGATTGATCATTGCGGCCTCGCCACCATGAGCTGGCGGGGGGGGAACCGGACGACGGTTAGGAAGGACGATACGAACGGTTTCTTTTTTGGGGTCAGGCATATGAACTCGGGTGAACCTTTAGGTATGGGAGAGTAATTCCAGAGGTCTGGATGTTTGTCAATTTTCAGCAGCTCGCCTCTGCATTTTTAACAAGTCGGGCCATGATGGCTTTTTGTGTATGAAGGCGGTTTTCGGCTTGCCGGAAAATCGTGTCTGCATGGGCTTCAAGAGTCTCTTCATCGATTTCCTTCCCCCGATAGGCCGGCAGGCAGTGCATCACGAGAGCATCCGGCGCAGCTTGGGCGAGGAGTTCGGAGTTGATTTGGTAGCCTTGGAATTGGGCTATCCTGTAGGCGGCCTCCTCTTCCTTGCCCATGCTCACCCAAACATCGGTGTAGAGCACATGGGCTCCGGAGGCAGCTTCCATGGGATCGGAGGTGAGGCGTATTTTTCCTCCGGCGCGCTCAAGCAATTCGGCAGGCGGCTGGAATTTCGGCGGGGCGGCTATGACAAGCTCAAATCCACAGCGGGCGGCGGCCCAGATCCAGGAGCGCGCCACATTGCAGTCGCCATCGCCGATGAAGGCGACGCGCAATCCATCGAGGGATCCACGGGTTTCACGGATCGAAAAAAGGTCCGTCAAAATTTGGCAAGGATGCTCCTCGTCGGTGAGAGCGTTGATAGTCGGAATGCCGCTGAAGGCCGCGAAATCCTCTACATCCTTCTGCGCGAAGGTTCGGATCACAGCTCCGTGGAGCATGCGTCCCATGACACGGGCGGTGTCGCGGATCGGTTCGCCACGCCCGAGTTGGATATCGGCGGCGGCCAGGAAAAGCGCATCACCTCCAAGCTCGCGGATACCGACCTCAAAAGAAACACGGGTGCGGGTAGAGGATTTGGAAAACATCAGCGCCCAGCATTGATGCCGGAGCGGATGCGCAGCGTGACGCCCCCGCGTGGATTTCATGAGGGCGGTGTCATTGAGGATTTCTTCGATATTCACTGCGCTTAGGGACTCGATGGAGAGGAGATGTTTCATGGTATGGCTCGAGGGTCCTTTTCAGTTCCCGGATTCGAGTGTGCGGAGGGTTTCAGAAAATTTTGCCACGGCCTCGTCGATCTCTTGGCGTGTCACATTAAGAGGCGGGAGAAAGCGAACGACCGTCTCTCCAGCGGGAATAACAAGCAATCCGGCAGCCATAGCCCTTGTGACGACTTCCAGCGCGGGCGGGCGTGTGGTTTTTGGAAAATCAGCAGCCAACTGGACGCCGATCATCAGACCAATAGCGCGGACTTCCGCAATGAGCGGGCTTCCAAGCGCACGGAGGGACGAGGCGAGGTGGTCACCAAGAACCCGGTTGCTCTCAAGGAGGCCGTCGCGCTCGATGATCTCGAGAGTCTTCAAGCCAGCGGCGCAGCAAACGGGATTTCCGCCATAGGTTGTTCCATGACTCCCCGCGCCGAGCAGGTCGCAGAGCGGCCCTCGCCCATCGATCGCCTTGCTGGAAGCCCAGAAGGCGCCGAGGGGAAAGCCGTTGGCGATGCCTTTGGCCCACGAGACACCATCAGGCTGGACTTCTTTGGTGATGGCATGCCATCCGCACCAGTCTCCGGTGCGACCGAGTCCACACTGCACCTCGTCAAAAAGCAAAAGCATATCCCGCTCGTCGCAGAGCGCACGGAGGCCGCGCAGAAACTCCGCTGTGGCGGGATGAATGCCCCCCTCGCCTTGAATCGGCTCGACCAGGATCGCGATGGAATTCGAATCCAGCGCAGCGCGAGCGGCGTCGAGATCACCGAATGGCACATGCTGAAAACCAGACAACATGGGGCCAAAATCTTTTTTCACCTTCTCCTGTCCGGTTGCGGAAATGCAGGCCATGGTGCGTCCGTGGAACGAGCCGGTGAAGGTCAGAATACCCGACCTGCCGGTTGCACTGCCAAAGCGGCGGGCCAATTTGATCAGCCCCTCATTGGCCTCGGCTCCGCTGTTGCAGAAAAAAACTTTTCCCTCTCCGGTCACCTCCACCAGACGCTTGGCTAGGGCAGCCTGGGGTCCTGTGCGGTAGAGATTGGATGTATGAACGAGCCTGCCAGCCTGCTCGCAGACTGCGGCTGTGACCTCGGGATGCGCGTGCCCGAGCGAGCACACGGCGATGCCGGCACCAAAGTCCAAAATTTTTCGGCCTGAGGTGTCCCAGATGTGGCACCCGGATCCGCGCTCGATATCGAGATCGAAGCGTCCGTAGGTGGGAATGACAAAACGAGAGTAGTCTTCGGCGAGCGGGCTCATGGTCTTGGGGAAGAGAAACGGGCGGGACCATTGCTGATCCCGCCCGGTCCGTCAGGGGATTCCTCGGGAGAAATCTTCCACCGGTTTCTGGTTAAAATTTTTAGCGGGATAGCCTGTGGCGTCCCGCCAGGATTTACTCGGACTTCTTGGCTTCCGAGGATGCAACGGTCTCAACAACCGACTCCTCGATGCCGGCGCCTTCTGTATCCACCCACTCGATGTAGGCCATAGGAGCAGAGTCGCTCATGCGCTGACCGAGTTTGATAATGCGGGTGTAACCGCCCTTGCGGGTCGCAGCGCGAGGAGCGACTTCGGCGAAGAGCTTTTTGACTGCGTCCTTCTGGCCAAGGTAGCCCGCGGCGAGGCGGCGGGCATGCAGGTCACCGCGCTTGCCGAGGGTAACCATTTTTTCCGCGAGCGGACGAACGGCTTTGGCCTTGGCGAGGGTGGTTTTGATGCGTTTGTGTTCGATGAGGCTGCAGACCTGATTAGCGAGCAAAGCATCGCGGTGTGCGGTCGAGCGTCCGAGTTTGACAGTTTTCTTACGGTGGCGCATGGCGTGTTATTTGGATTCCTCCACAGCAGGGAGTTCGATGAGACCCTGGTCGAGCTTCATACCGAGGCCCAGACCGAGTTGGGTGAGTTTGTCTTTGATTTCGTTGAGGGATTTTTTGCCGAAGTTGCGATACTTGAGCATCTCGGCTTCGCTCTTGAGAGCGAGTTGTCCCACGGAAGTGATGTTTGCGTTGTTGAGGCAGTTTGCCGCGCGAACGGAAAGCTCGATCTCGTTGACGCTCATGTTGAGGAGCTTCTTGAGACGGCTGTTTTCTTGGCTGACCTCTTGCGGGGTTTCATCAAATTCAACGACATTTTCGCTGAATCCGACAAAGACATCCAAGTGGTGGCGCAGAATAGCGGAAGCCTGGAGAAGGGCATCGTCGGGAGTGATGCGGCCGTCGGTCCAGATTTCGAGGATGACCTTGTCGTAGTCCGTGCGCTGGCCAACGCGGGTGTTTTGCACAGCGTATTTGACGCGGGTCACTGGCGAGAAGATCGAGTCGATGGCGATTACGCCGATTGGTTGGTCGGAGCGCTTGTTTTCATCACCGGTGGCGAATCCGCGGCCGACCTTCACTTCGAACTCGGCCTCGAACTTCATCTTCTTGTCCAGCGTGCAGACGATCTGCTCGGGGTTCAAAACCTCGCACTGGTTCGTGCTCTGGATGTCACCGGCTGTGATGACGCCCTCCTTGTTGACTGCGAGCTTCAGCGTGCGGGGCTCGTGGTCGTGGGCTTTGAATTTGATTTTTTTGAGATTGAGAATGATGTCCACGACATCTTCAACTACTCCGGGAAGGGTGCTGAATTCGTGCTGAACGCCTTCGATTTTAACGGAGGTGATTGCAGCGCCTTCGAGAGAGCTGAGAAGGACGCGGCGAAGGGAGTTTCCGATAGTGTGCCCGTAACCGGCCTCAAAAGGCTCGGCAACAAAAAGAGCATATTTATCTGTGGATGACTTTTCCTCTTTGACGAGGGATTTCGGCATTTCAAACCGACCAAGACGAACTGGCATGTGTGTATTGTTTCTGCAATATCGCCGGGTTTCCCTGTGCGCTTTCGGCCGAGCATCAAAGATGACGACCACAGGACCAACGGCGACTTTCTGATTTCGCGCGAGTGGGTCTGTATACCACAGCTCCGCATGGAGTCAAGCATCCGGAGCGATTTTTTTTAGGCGATTGGAAACAGAGGTGAGCCTCGAAAAAACGCGATGATGAAAAAGGCTGCCAGCGTGAACTTGAAGCAGCGAGAAGTTTTCGAAGGTTGATCGCTTTTTGGATTTGACTTCACCGAGGCAACGCATAGGTTGGGCGACCTCAAGCGGGTATAGCTTAGTGGTAAAGTTCCTGCCTTCCAAGCAGGCCATGAGGGTTCGATTCCCTCTACCCGCTCCACTTTCTCCTCCCTCACCTGCCGATTGCAGTCCGATTGGTTAGACCGCGAGCGAGTAGGAACTCAGCACTCGAAAAACATCGTGGATGTGGGTGTCCTTTTTGAACTCCAGGGAGATCGGTTCTGGGCGACTCTTGATCCAGATTTTGATTTCCGCGTCGAGGTCGAAGTGACCCGCTGTTTCTTTGGTAAAGTAGTCGATGCTTTTGTAAGGGACGCTGGTGTATTCCCGCTTCTTGCCGGTCATGCCTTGTTTGTTCACGAGAAAAAGCCGGAGGTTGGTGAACACGATGAGGTCGCGAAAGAGTTTGTAGGCGTGTTGAATTTCCTCACCGTCTATGAGGAGTTGGGAAAATTCATTCTCCAACTTCGAGGCATCGACCTCCGAGGCATTGCCAATAAGAGCGCTTAAAAATCCCATGCCGCGAGATTGAACTTCTCAGGCACTCAAACGCAACCTCGAATGCGTTCTTATGATGCACCCAGATCGGCGAGTAAAAATTGCAAAGCCGATGGGAGCCCACTATAAGGGCCGCCTCATTTATCAGAATCCATGCATAAACTTGTCCTCATCCGCCACGGCGAAAGCACCTGGAACAAAGAAAACCGCTTTACTGGCTGGCACGATGTCGAGCTCAGCGACAAAGGCCGCGCCGAAGCGAAGGCCGCCGGCGAGCTTCTCAAAAAGGAAGGCTTCACCTTCGATATCGCCTATGTCTCGGTGCTGAAACGCGCCCTCAACACGCTCTGGGGCGTCCTGACCGAACTCGATCAACTCTGGATTCCGATGGAAAAGGACTGGCGTCTCAACGAGCGTCACTACGGCGCGCTCCAAGGCCTCAATAAAGCCGAGACAGCCGCAAAGTTCGGCGACGAGCAGGTTCTCGTGTGGCGCCGCAGCTATGACATTCCACCACCACCACTCGAGAAATCCGACGAGCGTTGGCCCGGACACGATCCCCGCTATGCTGGCATCGCCGAGTCCCAACTCCCCCTCACCGAGTGCCTCAAGGACACTGTCGAGCGCTTCCTACCGCTCTGGCATGAAAAAATCGCTCCGACTGTGAAGTCCGGCAAAAAAGTGATTATCGCAGCCCACGGCAACAGCCTTCGCGCGCTTGTGAAGTATCTCGACAACCTTACCGAGGAGCAGGTCCTCAAGCTGAACATCCCGACCGGCATTCCGCTGGTTTACGAACTCGACGCCGATCTCAAGCCGATCAAGAGCTACTACCTGGGCGACCAGGAGGCCATTGCGGCCGCGATGAACGCAGTAGCCAATCAAGGCAAGGCCAAGTAAAAAGCCCGCGCATAGCGTCTGGGATGGTGATATCCCCGTGTGGCGAGTTCACCAATAAATCCTCGGCGCGATATCTGGCGGCAGAGGATTGGATGGTGGGGCTTCCTGCTTGAGCAGTGACTGCCGCGTTTCCGTTGGCGATTTGCCATACACCCGTGTGAAACAGCGCGTGAAATAAAGCGGATTCTCAAACCCGCAGCGGTCGGCGATTTCTTTGATTGCCAGACTGGATCGGCCCAGCAGGGCCATGGCGAGTTGGAGTTTGAGGAGGCGGAATGTCTCCATCGGCGCATGGCCGAGTGAAGTTTGAAAGATGCGGCAGAGGTGCTTTTCCGTGACTCCGGCGCGTTTGGAAAGCTCGCCGAGTTGCAGAGCGTAATGCGGATTCGTATCGAGGATGCCCCGCATGAAATTCAGCGAGGCGTGGACTGGCTCAGGGAGCCGGTCGCCCACGGCGAGACCTTCGTCTTGCGATGGCCTGAGGAGGATGCCGAGCAGGCACTCCATGAAAAGACTCTCCTCGGGCCATGCGCGCAAGGTCGGCCAGGCCGTTTCGCCATGAGCACCGATACGGCCGATCAAGTGGCGCAGCATTGGAGCAATGACGGGGTCCGGATTTTTAAACAATACCGGCCACTTGCTCATTCGGGGCCACTCGCCGGGAACCGCTGCAAAATCGAAATGCACATACGCATGCCGAGTCGCCACGCCCGCATCCCAGATGTAGGTCTCCTGAAAGCCTGGCCGGGCCAGAATCAAACTCCCCGGCGGCGCCTTGTGGTCCACCGCCCCTAAGCGGTAGTTCGCCGTTCCTTCGATCATCAAAACCAACTCGAAATCCTGCAGCACTCGCGGCGCGAGCTTGTCCCCCGGCCGATAGTGCACCACCGAGCCGTAAATATATTTGAGTTCCAAACGCGGCGACACGGGTATCGGGTCCATACCGAAATTCTCGCAGCACTCCCAAACCAGCTACAAGTCGAAATGCGAATTTTGTGCATATTTAACGAACTCCTGCCCATTGGCAAAAAACACTCCGCCTCTATTGTTGGCTCGCTGATCGGGAAAGAATGCGGCATCCCAGAAAAGTAGCAAACCCAATTCCCAACTAATAAAACCCACAAACCACAACCACCCCACACAATCATGAGCGCCGTTGCTGAATCCGATTCAAAACCCCATCAACTGAGTGACTACAGTCTCGTCGGTGTGAATTCCAAGCTGGCCGTCGAAAAAGGCCTCGCCGAGGCGGACTGGTATCAATCCCCTGTTCCCCGCGATGTCATGCGCCAGTTGCTCGAGCGCAAAAACGGCCCCGCCATTCGCGACACGATCATCTGGTTCGGCCTGCTCGGGCTTTTCGGCTATGCAGGATTCCTCCTGTGGCCAAGCGCCTGGGCGCTGGTTCCCTTCATGGCATACTGGGTCATTTACGGAACGACCTCGGATTCCCGCTGGCACGAGTCGAGCCACGGCACTGCATTCAAGAGCGATTGGCTCAACAACGCGCTCTACGAGATTTCCTCCTTCATGGTCATGCGTGAGAGCACGGTCTGGCGCTGGAGTCACACCCGCCACCACAGCGACACAATCGTCGTAGGCCGCGACCCGGAAATCGCCGTTCCCCGGCCGGCCAGCATCAAAAACTTCCTTACCACATTTCTCGGCTACCCCGCCGCCATCGCCTATTTCAAAAAGGTGTTCCGCCACGCCGCAGGCAGTCTGGATGCCGAAGAGGCGACCTACATCCCCGAGTCGGCGCGTCCCACGATTTATCTCAAGGCCCGCATCTACCTCGCCATCTACCTCGCTGTGATCGGCGCGTGCTTTTATTTTCAGAGCATCCTGCCCCTTCTCTACATCGGCCTCCCAAACCTCCTCGGCGCTTGGATGATGCCGATCTACGGGTTCACCCAGCACGCCGGTCTTGCCGAAAATGTGCTCGACCATCGCATGAACTGCCGGACGGTTTACATGAATCCGATCAACCGGTTTTTGTATTGGAACATGAACTACCATGTGGAGCACCACATGTTCCCGCTCGTGCCGTATCACAACCTGCCGAAGCTCCACGAAGTCGTGAAGCCCGACATGCCGACTCCCTACCGCAGCATCTTCCATGCGTGGAGTGAGATCATCCCCGCCGTTCTGCGTCAGGTCAAAGACCCCGGCTATTTTGTGAAGCGCGTTCTCCCCACGCCCACCGTGCGCTCCGCAGCAAACGAGGCCGCAAAAACCATCGTCTCGACCGGCATGGCCAATGCCGAGGGTTGGATCGAAGTCGCCCCTGTGGATGCGCTCCTGCGCGAGGATGTGCTACGCTTCGACTACGGCGGCAGCACTTATGCCGTCTATCGCTCGGGTGATGACCAATACCACGCGACCGATGGCATTTGCACCCACGGCAACACGCACCTCGCGACCGGCATGGTGAAAGGCAACCTCATCGAGTGCCCGAAACACAATGGCCGCTTCGATATGCGCGACGGTTCGACGCAGCGTCCACCGGTCTGTATCGCCCTCAAAACCTACCCGGTCCGCGTCACCGAAGGCCGGATTTTTATGAATGTCTACAAAGCCGGCGGCGAAGGCGCGAAGCAAGCTGCCACGGCCTACAACTTCCGCGTTGTTAGCAACGAGAATGTCTCCACATTCATCAAAGAGGTCGTTCTTGAGCCTCTTCCCGACACGCCCAAGCTCGACTACCAGGCCGGCCAATACATCCAAATGTTCATCCCTGCCTACGGGAAGATCTCTTTTGAGAACTTCAATATCCGCGAGCCATTCAACGCCGTCTGGAAGGCCAACCATGTCTTCGACTACGCCACCGAAAACCACGCCGAGGTGCGCCGCAACTACTCGCTTGCCACAAATCCTAAAACGGACACCCAAATCCGCTTCAATGTCCGCATCGCCACGCCGCCGCGCGGGCAGGACTGCAAGGCCGGCGTCGGGTCCTCCTATGTGTGGAACCTCAAGCCCGGCGACACCGTGAAGGCGTTCGGTCCCTTCGGCGACTTCCTCGTGAAGGAAACCGAAAACGAAATGATCTACCTCGGCGGCGGCGCTGGCATGGCCCCGCTCCGGTCCCACCTCTCGCACCTCTTCGACACGCTGAAAACCGGACGCAAGGTCAGCTTCTGGTATGGCGCCCGCTCGAAGCAGGAGGTTTTTTATCAAGACTACTTCGAAGACCTCGCGCGGCAGTTCCCGAACTTCCAATTCCACATCGCCCTCTCCGAACCGCTGCCGGAGGACAACTGGAACTCACACACCGGCTTCATCCACGAAGTGCTCCACCGTGAATACCTCGGCCAACACAAAGACCCCGCCGCCCCGGAATACTACCTCTGCGGCCCACAACCGATGATCCAAGCCGCCCGCACCATGCTCGAAGGCATGGGCGTCGACAAAAACCACATCGCCTTCGACGAATTCTAAAAATAAAAGCACCTCTATGTCCACCGCCCCGACCCTGAAAATCCACATCAACTACTGGTCGCTCCTCCACGAAGGCGATCCCACCACCGAGGAGGGCCTGCGCACCCATTTGTCGCTGGTCCGGAATGCAGGCTTCCAAGGCTACTGCGGCACGCCCGATTTCCCGAAGATCAAGGA
>JBIIUB010000119.1:0-7049 GCA_044340205.1 Terrimicrobiaceae bacterium | reverse complement strand
CGCTGAGGAGGCACTTGCGTCCTGTTTTGAAGGCCATCGAGAGAGTGAGCGCGATCGCTCCGGCTGCCGCCCCTTTCAATGCGTTCTGGAGTGCTGGCTCATGGCTGTATTGGAAATAGGCGGCTCCCAGCAGGAGGATGAGAACGGCCGGCAAAAATGTGAGACCGAAGACAGCAGCGACGGCGCCTGGCAGGCCGAGGAATTTAGCTCCGACGAAAATGGCCACATTCACCTGATTCGCCCCGGGGAGGATGCGGCACATCGTGAGAATGCTTAGAAACTCCTCTTCCCTCATCCATTTCTTCTCCACGACCACAACCTCTCGCGACCAGGCCGAGAGCCCTCCGCCGAAGGAGGCCAGCGAGATGTGGTTGAAAGTGAGCGCCAGCTCCAGAAGAGACGGACTCGCCTTTGCAGCGTCACTCATGGTGCAGCTCGGGATCGTGCGGGAAGTCGTTCTCGTTGTGCTGGGCGGGGTCGAGCGGGTCCGGCGCGTCGTAGTGATGCGACTCATCCCAGTCGTAGTGGAAAGTTTCGATCAGTTTGGAAACGACCTCGCGGCTCTGTATGGCGATTCCCAGTTCGCGCCGGAGATCGAAGGCGGAGCGGTCGAGATTCATCGAGCCCAGGAAGGCGCGCTTGCCATCAGCCACAAGGAGCTTCGCGTGGACGCGGAGTTTTTTTTGTTTGTGAATCTTTGCCCCAGCCCGGCGCATGATGCGCAGCGAGGCAAAGGTGTCGAGAATGTCGCATTCGCTTATGCCGTGGCGTCCCCCGCAGAGCACCCGCACCTTCACGCTGCGCGAGGCGGCGTCCACGATGCGGTCGAGCACGGCGGCATCGACGAATTTCGGGTGCTGCACGAGCAGGGATTCCTTGGCGGCGTCGATGAAGTGCGCGACGGCAAGACGGGAGCCACTGTTGCTCCACACGAGGCCGGTATCCGCTGAAGGCGTCCAGACGGTCCTGTTCCAATCGGCATCGAAGCATTCCGTGATCTGCGCTGCTTGGGCGGTGTTTTCGACGATGAGCCCGTAGTCCCTTGTGCGGGTGAAATACTTTTCGCAAAGGTTGTAGGTGGCGACCATGGCCCGCGCTCCATCGGCGACCATGGATTTTTCGTGCGTGACATAGAAATCGGGATTCGACCAGTGCACAGGCACGCCCGCTTTTTCCAAGGCGGCGAAGGTTTCATCATTCGCGCGGTCGCCCCCCGAGCGCTTGGCGTTCAACATCACGCGCACGGCAACGCCTGCTGCATGCGACTCCAGCAAGGCTTGCAGGATTTCGGGATGCGTGAAGGTGAATTGTTTGAGAATAAGGCTCGTCCGCGCCGAGCGGATGAATTCGATGACGGGTGCTGCTCCCTCGTCGGGTTGAACAATCAGTTTCATTTTTGAACTCCTGCTAAACTAAGTTTGTAGACGAATAATGGATGTTTCCCTTGGTCTCTTGAAGCAAAAGTTGAGCTCTGCGTTGTATGAAGTGGATTGTTTCTGGAATCCGCGATGTCGCCCTGCCAAGCTTGCGCCATGAGCAAAAAATCCGCCAAAGCCAACAAGTCCCTGCGCCTCCTCGGAAGCGCATCCGCGCTGCCCCAGGAACCCTCTGTTGAGATTCTCGAAACCTTTGCGAACAGCCATCCGGGCCGTGGCTATGTGGTGCGCGTGGATACGGCGGATTTCTCGTCAGTATGTCCCGTGACTGGCCAGCCCGACTATGCGGAGATCGTCATCGAGTATGTGCCCGCGGCGCGTTGCGTGGAGACAAAGTCGCTCAAATATTATCTCGCCGCCTTCCGGAACACGCCGTCCTTCAACGAGCAAATCGTGAACCGCATCCTCGACGACCTCGTCGCCGTATGTGCGCCGGAACGCATGACGGTCACCGGCGCCTTCGCCGCACGAGGTGGCTTGGCTTTGACTGTTACCGCTTCGCACACGGCGAAAAAACGCCGCTGAGTTCATCAGGGCTTGTGCGCCAGTCAGTCGGCCATTGGCTCGAGCACTTTTAGCCCGGCGAGTCTAGCCAAGGCGCATTGCCGCTCGTCGAAGTAAACGCATGCCTTACCAGCGGCCTCCCCGATCACGGTCAACCGTCTCCGTTGTGAAAGTCCCTTTGTTAGGAATCGCCGTGGCCAAATGATCGTCCCAAATCACGCGCTGACGCCCGCCCGCCGGAACCAACCGAACCCTGGGCTTTCCCCGGTTCAACACTTCTATGATCTCGCCATTGGCCACCAATTGTTCGACCTGCGACCAGTGAGCCTTCATTTCACGGACGGTCATTGTCTTCATTGGGTGAAGTTCGCCTATGTTTTACAAAATGAAAAACAATAATTTCTCACCATGAAAATAGTCCTTTGATACCGCCCAAGCGCGGCAGGTGACCTACTTCTTGTAGAAGGAAATTGCCGTCACGAGATCGACGGCGCGTTGCAGAACGGTGTCGCGGAGGGGTTCGATGTCGTCGTCGGACTCGGCGGTGCTTGAGATTTCCGGGTTGGTGTTGGCGACCAAGGCCGCTTCGTTCATGCGGGGGCGTTCGGTGTCGAAGACGAACTGGCTGACGCCTTTTTCCTTGGTGAGTTCGAAGATTTTTTTCTGCGTTTCGGCGGGCAGGCTGATTTCGATGTCAGGCTTCACTCCGGTGGGGAAAATAGGTCCTGAACCTGGGAGCGAGACGCGGGAGACGGCGAGGCGGATTGTTTTGCCTCCGCCGATGGGAAATTCAGAAAACTCCACCGCGCCGCCGGCGGTCTTGGTGCCCACGATCATGCCGCTGGAATTTGCGCGCAGCGTGGCGGCAAGCGCCTCGGCGGCTCCCGAGGTTTCGGCATCGGTCAGCACGACAAGTATGCCTTGGAAAACGGACTCACGGTCGGCGGTCAGAATTCGTTCCTGTTTGGCGTTAGGTTTTTCGATGGTGAAAAGGATTTTTCCCTTGGGACAAAAGCGCCGGGCGAAATCGGCGGCGATATCGAATTCCGTGCCGCCCGGTATGCCCCGGAGGTCGAGGATCACGGCGGGGATTGATTTGTCGGCGAAGTTGCCGAGGGCGGAATCCGTCTGCTTGAGGGCTGCGGCACTCATGGCTCCGGGACGAATGTAACCGATGCGACCATCGAGAATTTCGGCCAGAAAGGGAATGGGCTTTGAAGTGGCATTCCCTGCTTGATTGAAGTCCGCTCCGGCACCGAGACGAAGGAGCAGGCCCTCCAAGAGTGCCTTCTGGCGGGAAACATTGTCGAGCGCCTCGGTGGAGAGGTAGTTCGCTTCTAAGGCGTCGATGGCTTTTTGGATTTGTGATTCGTCCAAGGAATCCACCGCTTCCCTCAAAGTGGGAGTTGGTGTCGGGGAAGGTTTGTCAGTGGCGGGCGCATCCTCTGCCAGAGCGGTTGCCGTGAGGCAGGCGAGGAGAACGAGGGGAAGGAGTTTCATTAGTGGGTCGGCGTGGCGCCAATGTCGTTCCGGCGTTGGACACCTGCGAACGAAATTTTATCGGCCGCCCTGTATGCCAGGCTGCGCGCGGCTTCGAGGGTTGCCGCCTTGGATGTGACGCCGAGCACACGGCCGCCGTTGGTCGCGATTTCGCTATTTACGGCCTTTGTTCCGGCATGGAAAACCTCCACTTCATCGAGGCTGGCGGCATCGGCGAGGCCGCTGATGGTTTTGCCTTTTTCATAGGAGCCTGGATACCCGCCCGAAGCGAGCACCACGCAGACGGCGGCTTTTTCGTCCCACGCCGGAGTTGCCTCACCGAGCGCACCTGCGGCGGTGGATTCCAGCAGTGGCAGGAGATCGGACTCCAAGCGCCGCACGAGCACTTGCGTTTCGGGATCGCCCCAACGGCAGTTGAATTCCAGAACCTTCGGGCCTGAGGCGGTGAGCATGAGGCCGGGGAAGAGCATGCCACGGAAATCGAGTTTGTCTTTTTGGATGCCGGCTATGAAGCGGTCGAGGATTTCGGTGCGGATGCGGGCGCGTAGGGTGTCATCCACCGATCCACTCGGGCTGATCGTGCCCATGCCGCCGGTGTTCGGCCCCTGGTCGCCGTCGTGGGCCTTTTTGTGGTCGCGGCAATCGGGGAAAAGAAGATATGTGGAGCCATCCACAAGGGCGTGGATCGAGCATTCGACACCTTCGAGGAATTCCTCGAGCACCACGCGGCTTCCGGCATCGCCAAAAGCGCGGTCTTCCATGCAGAGGCGCAGGGCGGCGTCGGCTTCGGAGAAATTCGCGGCGATGATCACGCCCTTCCCAAGAGCGAGTCCATCGGCCTTCACCACGAGCGGGTATTTTGCGGTGCGGCAGTATTCCCTGGCCGCCGCGCTGTCGGTGAATTCGCGGTAGTCCGCTGTGGGGATTCCGTGGCGGATCATGAAATCCTTCGCAAACGCCTTCGATGACTCGAGGCGGGCGGCCGCCGCGCGCGGGCCGAAAATTTTCAAACCTGCATCCTCAAAAGCATCGACGACTCCTGCAGCCAGCGCATCGTCCGGGCCGACGACTGTGAAGTCGATGGCGTTGGCTTTCGCAAAAGCAACAAGGCTGGAAACATCCTCGGGGGCGATGGGCACATTTTCGCCAATGGCTGCGGTGCCGGCATTGCCCGGAGCGATGAAGATTTTTTCAACAGCTGCGGATTGGCTGAGCTTCCACGCCAAGGCGTGTTCGCGGCCCCCGGAGCCTGTGATGAGAATTCGTGTGGTCACGGATTGAAGAGCAGAGTTGTGGTTTGCTGCGGGAGCATTTCGCGGGTGAAGGTAAATTTCGGGCCCTGCGAGGTGTGAACGCCGCCGGTTGTCCAATCACGCGAGCCAATCGGAATTACCAACCTAGGGCGAAGTTGGGCAACGATCTGGCTTCTGGCTTCGGGTGAGAGCATTTCTGGATTGAGGAGCAGGACATCCACCGCGCCGATCTGGGAGATTTGCTCGGCATCCAGCGGGCGGGTCGGGACTCCGGCGAAGCAGAAGCGCATGCCATCCATCGTCCAAGTGAAAAAGAGGTTCATTCCATCGGATGTCGGCATTTCCGAGTTTCTGTAACTCGGAACGCCAAGGATTCGGATGCCGGTGACATTGTTGACTCCGATTCCCACTCCTCCGCGAAGGACTGATGGTTGGTTGTCGATGGCGTTTATGTTGTTGAAATCGGAGCGCTCGGAGGTGATCAAGACGACATCGCTCTTGAGTGGCGAGGGGAGGGTGCGTCCGCCGGTTTTTGCGGCGTAGGGATTTGCCAGAATCGTGGTGCCGATGGACGAGGTGAAGCGGTAGCACTGGTTGCCCAGCCACTCGACTTTTGTCTCGCGCAGAGTCGATGGTTGAGTGGGCGTTTCCGGTGTTCCGCATCTGGCGAGAGCCAGTGCGGCCGCTGCCAGGAGAGCAAGGCGGCGCATTCTCAGGAGTTGAGCGCGAGTTCCGTGCCGAGATCTCCGATACGGCTGAGGGTCAGGCCCTGAAGGGCAGGAACCTCGGACGCCATCATTTTGAAGACTTCCTCGATCGTGTAAACTCCGTTCGAGCCGCCTGTGGCCTGCACGAGGTCGCGTAGGACTTCCCAATCGTCACGGGCTTGGCCCGGAGGCTGGATGGCTTGGTTGAGGCGTTGGAGGCGGCCTTTGATATTGATCATGCTGCCGCGCTTCTCGGCCCAACCACTGGTCGGCAGGACGACGGACGCGCGGCGTGTGGTGGCGTTCGCGAGAATGCCGGTGACGACGAGCGTTTCGAGATTTTTGAGGTGCTCTTCGGAAATGCCGCAATCCACGGCATCCTCTCCGAGCACGATGAGGCCGGTGATTTGGCTGGAGGCCACGCCTGCCGCGATGGCGGGGAGTTTTCCTGTGGCCAAGCCAAGGAGCTTCGCGCCGGTGGTGTTCGGATTTCCATCATCCGAGATGAGGAATCCGTCGCCCTTCTGCGGGCGGGGCAACACATCGAAATTCTCGATTTTCAGGCCGGCAGCGAGGCGGCGTGCGAGGAAGAGTTCCTCGTTCGTCATGCGGGCGGAAGCGATGAGGGCGGTTTTGGCTGGGTCGCGGCCCTTGAGTTGCTCCGCGGCCGCTGCTAGGGCGCGGGTCCAATGGGCAGGCACCTCTTCGCCTTTCACGACCGGATCGGTGAGGCGGGATTCGCTGTTGAGGTAATGAAAATTCAGGCGGTGGCTGTCCGGCATCCAGCAGGAGTTCACGAAATCGTTCTCGCGTGGAGTGATGCGGTGAACGGTGTTCTCGCGGCTGGAGATCAGGATATTCGAGCCCATACCACAATTCACATCAATGCTCTTGGTTTCCTTCAAAAACCAGACACGCATCTTGAATCGGAAGTCCTTGCTTGTGAGAGCGCCCACGGGGCAGATATCCACCGTGTTCAGCGAGTAGTTGTTGTCGAGTTTCTTGCCCGGATAGACCGAGAGGGTGGTGTGGCTGCCGCGATTCAGGAAGCCCAGCACATCGTCGTGTGCGATTTCCTTCATGAAGCGGATGCAGCGCGAGCACATGATGCAGCGTTCGTCGTCGAGCACGATGCGCTCGCCGAGGTCCACGCGCTTGGGCTTTTTCACCTTTTCTTCCAAGAAACGCGATTCGCCTTTGCCGAACTCGACGGAAAATTCCTGCAACCGGCATTCGCCCGCCTGGTCGCAAATCGGACAGTCGAGCGGGTGGTTGATGAGCAAAAATTCCATCACGCCCTTGCGGCATTCTTCGACGAGCGGCGAGGAGGTGCGAACGCCCATGCCCTCGGCAACTTCCATCGCGCAGCAAATCTCAGGCTTCGGTCCCCAGCCGATCTCGGGCTTGCCATTGGCATCCAGCACGGGCTGGCGGTCGGGAGTCATCTTCGGGCGACCGGTTTCTACGAGACACATGCGGCAGTTGCCCGGCGAGCTGAGTTTGGGGTGGTAGCAGTAGTGCGGAATGAATTTGCCGCTCTGCATGCAGGCCTCGATCACGCGCGTGCCTTTGGGAAATTGTTTCCACTCCCCGTCGATCTGCACATTGACCATCGTCACTGGTGTTGCCGTTTCGCTCATGTTTGAAAA
>JBIIUB010000118.1:0-7073 GCA_044340205.1 Terrimicrobiaceae bacterium | reverse complement strand
TGCCCCGCTTGCAGGTTCAGCCTCGCGGCCTCTTCCCGGACATCTCTTTCGGTCGTGAACCGTCTAATTCGACCGGTGGGACTTTCACCCACGTGGCTGCCGGCTTCCCCGGCGCACACCTGAAAACGGAATTTTAGACAGGAATTACAGGATTCAAAGGAGCGGTTCCCGAAAGCAGTAGCTCGGACAAAACGATCCGGCATGATTCAGAGCATTTCATTGAGCCTCTGTGCTCTCTGTGTCCTCTGTGGTTAAATCTTCTGCATTCGGGTTAAAAAGCTTGCGCGACTTCCTCGCCGATGATTTTAAGCCCTGCACGCACATCCGCATCGCTCATGGCGAATGAGATGCGGAGGCATTCCCGGCGGTGACGCCACTCCTCATCAGGCAAGCCAAAGAAGAAATAATCCCCCGGCACGACGAGGACTCCGCGTTTTTTCAGGATTTCATACAGCTCGCGCGAATTCTTTTTTGCTCCATCCAGCCAGAGCCAAAGGAAGAGAGCGCCTTCACTTTCGTGCAGGGCATAGGGCACATCGGGAGGGAAAAACTCCGCGATCGCCTCGAGTGCGGCGTCCCGTTTTCGAAGATAGAAGGGCCGAATGATCTCGCGGCTGAGGCGAACGATTTCGCCACTGGCAATAAGCGGACCAGCTATCGCCTGGCCGAAGTTTCCATTCGCGAGGCCGGTCACGGCCATCATGGAGGAAACAGCGGCCGCCACCTCGGGAGGACCCACCACAAATGCGGTGCGTGTGCCGGGCAGACCGAATTTGGAGAGGCTCATCACATGCACGGTCTGGCCGGTCCAGAGCGGCTTCACCTCGCCGAAAACAATCCCGGGGAATGGCCACCCGTAGGCGTTGTCGATGATGAGCGGAATGTCACGCTGCGCGGCGATGTCCGCCAGATGCTGGAGTTCGGAATCCGAGATCAGATTCCCGCTGGGATTCGTCGGTCTTGAAACGCACATGGCTGCAATGTCGGAACCGGGGTTCAGATTTTGAAAATTCACATGGTATTTGAAGCGGTGCGCACCAGTGCGGGTGATCCCGGGCTGAACTCCAACGAACATCCCGGGTTCGAGCGCCTGGTTTGCATAGCCGATGTATTCCGGCATGAGGGGAAAGAGAATGCGACCCGGCGTTCCATCCCCACGACGGCCCCCGAAAAGATTGAAGAGAAAATAAAATGCCGTCTGCCCTCCGGGAGTCACCGCGATATTCTCAGGCCCCACCGGCCACCCGAACTCCTGACGCAGCAAACCTGCAAGGGCCTCCAAGACGCCTGCATTGCCACGAGGCGGATCGTAAATCGCCAGCGTGCGCCGCAACACAGCAGGGTCGGCGGTGATTTGCTCCATGCGGGATTTCCACACGGCCTCCATTTCCGGGATGTGCGCCGGATTTCCTCCCCCAAGCATGAGCGGGGCGGAGCCGACGCCCGAGAGTGCCTTGCCCAGGTCGTCCATGAGGCTTTCGATTCCGCTGCCGCCGGAGAGATTCCGACCAAGTGCTGAAAATTTCATGCGCGCCACGATGCGTGATGATCGCCTGCGGTTCAACCCCGCGCTTTTGAGTCTTGAGGACAGTGATGCCATCTGTTTCCCTCTCCCGCCTGTTGAATTTCGACGCTTTTCCAAACCGCAAAAAAACCTCACTTCGCCGCACAGCCAGGCTGGTTTTGACCGGGTTGTCCTTGTGGCTCGCATCCTGCGCCTCCGTGAGCGTGGACAATATCCGCCAAACGAGTGCCAATCCGCCAGTCAGCGCTCCTGACGAAATCCTCATTCTTCCCTTTGCCTGGAATGAAGATGGCCTGCGCGTGGATAGAAAGGGGAAGGATTTTGAAACCTTCCGGGCTGAACTCCAGACCCGCCTCAACAGGCACCTGATCAAAAAACTCGGCACCCATGTCGCTCCAGCGCGGGTGATTTCCACAGAGGACAGCCTGCCTCAAGGAAACTACTGGCTCCTCACCGGCCGCTTCGCACGAATCAACCAAGGCAGCCGTCTCCTGCGAAGCACGCTCGGCCTTGGCGCAGGCGGCACAAAAATGGAAACCATCGTCGTCGTGCAGGATCTGTCAGGGAAGGTTCCCAACAAATTTCTCGCCTTCGAAACCACAGGCGGATCGAACATCTCCCAAGGAATCGGAGGCATTGCCACGCTGCCGGTGAGCGGCCCAATGGCTCTGACTTCGTTATTCAATGCGGTGGATGGCATCCGCAGCGGTGTCAGTTTCGACACGATTCGCACGGCCCATGAAATCTCAGCCACGCTGTCGAACTACCTCCACGAGCGTGACGCACTCGGCAAAAAGCCCCACATCAAACCCAAACGACTCGGAGAAGTTCCCATTCACCTGCCTTTTGCAAAGGCGAAGAAAAAACCTGCCGAACAAAGCGGCACGCCCTGAGATCACTCCCCGAGCAGGCAGTCCAAGACTCGCTCGGTATCCGAGAAATCCTCGAAAAGAAAATCCGGCGCGTGCTCTTCCAATTCGGCGAGCGAGTAATGCCCGGTCGCTATGGCCACGGTCTTCGCACCGATCGCGCGCCCGCACTCGATATCCCGGGGCGTGTCACCGATCACATAAATCCGCTCGGGTGGAAACTCGATGCCATGCCGCTCCAGCGCCCTTGCCTGCGCGAATTTTCCCAGCTCGTTGCGGTCGTGGTGATCATCTGCAAAGGCACCGAACTCGAAAAAATTCCACACACCATAGTGCGTGAGCTTGATCTCCGCGCCGCGTGTGAGATTTCCCGTGAGCAAGGCCAGAACAGCCTCCGGACGGGGTTCAAGAGCCTTGAGGACGGGCACAATTCCTGGCAGCAGCCGACCATCATGCCGAGGCATGCGGCCTGCAAGGTGGTGCAAATATTCATCCAGAAGAGCAGAGATATTTTCAGCACTGGCTTCGATACCGTGCTTCGCCAAGAGCTCGCGGGCGATTTTGGCATCAGTGGCCCCGGCCAGGAGAATGCCCTGCAAATCCTCTTCCACGCCGAAACGCCCCTTCATGGCATCCTTCAAGGCACCCTCGCCCGCACCTCCGGATGTGATCAGAGTGCCGTCGATGTCAAACAGCAGGAGACGCCGCTCAGTTTGCATCACCGGCAGGCGCGTCGTCCTCGTGCTCGTCATCCTCGTGGGGAGCCTCTTCGGGCTCGGGTTCGAGGATTTCGCCGTGTTTGGTAAATTTGCGATGGCGCTTGTTTGCAGGAAGCGGACTCAGTGTCATGCCAACGGCGCGACCAACAAGTTTGGGCTCCATGTCCACATGGGCCATTCCCGCCAAGTCATCCCGCACGCGCTGAACAACGAGCAACCCAAGATTCTGGTGGGCCATTTCGCGGCCTCGAAACTGAAGCTGGATTTTCACCTTGTTGCCCTTGTCGAGAAAGTCCTCCGCGTGACGGATCTTGGTGAGGTAGTCGTGGGCGTCGATATTCACCCGGAACTTGATTTCCTTCACCTTGCTGACCGCATGTTTCTTTTCCTTTTCCTGCTTCGCCAGATCGTAGCGGAACTTTCCGAAGTCCACGATGCGGCAAACAGGAGGCTGGGCATTGGGAGCGATCTCGACGAGATCCAACCCGAGAGCACGGGCCCGTCGAATCGCCTCGTCCAGGCGCATGACGCCGAGCTGTTCATTGGTTGCGGCAAGAATCACGCGCACCTCGCGGGCGCGGATTCGTTCATTGATACGAATGTCCTTGATGTTAATAGAAGCTCCTCTGTGAGGGGTGTGAATTTAGCGCACGAGTAAAAGTCATCGTGACGCCGGGTGGGTGAAAAACGAGCGCTTGCCGCGCGTTGAAAACAAAGAAATCAAGCGCCGCATGCAGACGAAACAAAAACAGAAAAATGGCAAATCTCTTTACGAGGCATCATTTGTGCAAACAGGTAGATAGCAAACAGAGGTGCTCGGCAAGGGGATTTTGGAAAAATTTTTGTTTTTCCTTATTCGCTACCAGCGCAATTCAGCCTACCCCGGGCTTTTGAAATCCCACACCTCAAGCATCTTCCTCATCCTGCTCAACAGCCCACTCTGGAAATGGATCGCGGAACTTCGCCCACTTTTCCTCGCCCAAGGCGAGTTCGCGGTTGTCGAGCAGGCAGGCTCCCAGCAAGGCGAGGAGTTTTTACTTTCGAGATTCTGGTCGATGTAAACGAGCATCTGCCGCCGCTTAACTGCGCCTTTTCAAACCGGAAATTCGCGCTTTCAAAAAATCCACAGGAAGGTGTGGGCCGATAAAAAGGGCGACGGGTTCTTGTATCAGCGGATGCCGTCCAATCGGAAAATAATGAACAGGACCATCGTGCCCGACTTTTTGGAAGATTTGAAACTCGCCGGGGTCTTCGCGGAAGACGACGAGACCTTTGGCGCGGAGAACCTCCTTGGGAAGCGCATTCAGCAATTCTTCGAAAGCACGCTTGGACACGAATGCCGGAAGCGGAATTTCACAGGAGGCGAAGTGATGCTTCGCATGGTGATGGTGGTGTTCTCCCTCGGAGTGGTGGTGTTTTGTATAGTGGCTATGGGGTTTGTGTCTGCGCGCTGATTTCAGAGTATCGGGGAGCGAGGCAATTTCTTTGGCGAAGGTTGCCGGATCGGTAACGGAGGCGTGGATGCCAAGGGCGTCGAGGGATTTTTCGACGGATGCGAGGCGTTCCGAGGCGATGATGTCGGTGCGCGAGATGAAAAGATGGGTCGCGGTGCGGACTTGCTCGCGTTCGAGGGCATTGTGCCAGAAGCGGCGCTGCCAACGCTGACCGTCGATGATCGAAAGTTGAATGGGCGGAGTGAAGCGTTTGAGGTCCTTGTTGAATGCAAGGGTTTCGAGGAGTTGCTCGGAATCGGTGGTTCCGTTGGTCTCGAGGAGAAGCACGCGGCCGGTCCGGTGCTCGAATTGTTCCAGGGCCGCGAGGAGTTCATCGCGCGACCCGCAGCAAACACAATCGCCGTTCAGCGCTGTGACTTCGTCGATGACCCCGCGGAACCTCTCGGCGTCGATGCGGGCGTTTTGGTAGTCGTTGATCAGAAGCGAAGGACTTAGCCCCTCGGCTCCAAGGGCTGGAACGAGGTTTTGAAGGAAGGTGGTTTTCCCGGCTCCGAGAAAGCCGACGATGACGATGAGCGCTGTCATCAAACGAAACAGGACTGGAAGCCGTTTGTGAGAAAATCGCGGTCGAGGTTGCGGCCGATAAAGACGAGGCTGTTTTTGCGCTGACGGTCTCCCCACGGGCCTCCATCGGCGGCGTCGAACAGCATGTGGACACCTTGGAAGATGACGCGGTTCGGATTTCCCTGGAGCGAAATGACGCCCTTCATTCTGAAGATGTCATTGCCCTGCTCGCGGAGGAGTTTGGAAAGCCAGTCGTTGAGTTTGCGCGGATCGCAGGCCCTGTCGGACTCGATGCCCACGCTGGTCACGGTATCATCGTGCTCATGGTCGGGCTTGTAGGCGACGGCGAGAAGCGGCTCAGCGGCGGTGGCGTTCGGGCAAACGCGAAAGTCGAGCTCCTCCGGATAATGCTCGGTGAAGGCTGCGTAGAATCCCGCTTTCGGAACCTCGAGGTGCCAGGTCATGGAATCCCCGGCGAGGATCAGGTCGCGACAGGCGGCATCGCAGGCGAGTCGGGCTCCAGGAACGGCCTCGGGGGATTCCTCCGAGAAGGCACGGACGGCCCTCTCTCGCGCCTTGGCCATCGCCTCTTCGGTGGAGGCCTCAACAGGAACCCAGCAGATTTTCATCGAGGGGTCTGGCTGCTGATGCGCTTCCAGCCTGACCTCGCCAGCGGGAAGTCCGAAGATTCCACCCCATTCAAACGGGTATTCCGGCTCGAGAAACTTGGGATCGATGCTCATGGCGTTCTCGAGATTGAAGCCTCCGACATCGAGGACCTTGTTGATCTCGATCACCGCATTTCGGGTTCTGTGGAAACGGGCGATGCTGTTCATTCCCTTAATGCGGGCCTCCAGACGGTCGAGGTCCGCAGCGGGAACGAGGTCGGTTTTGTTGAGGATGATGACATCAGCAAAGGCGACTTGCTCCTTGGCTTCGTCGGAGTCATCGAGATGATGCCAGATGTGCTTGGCATCCACGAGCGTGACCACCGCGTTGACATGGAATTTTTCACCCACTTCGGGATCGACGAAGAAGGTCTGAACGACAGGCCCAGGATCGGCGAGTCCGGTGGTTTCTATGAGGATGTGGTCGAACTTATCCCGCATCTTTCCAAGGCGGCCGAGGATACGAATCAAGTCCCCGCGCACGGTGCAGCAGATGCAGCCGTTGTTCATTTCGAAAATCTCCTCCTCGGCATCGATGACGAGCTCGTGGTCGATGCCGATCTCACCGAATTCGTTTTCGATCACGGCAATTCGTTTGCCGTGGTTCGCGGTGAGAATGTGGTTGAGGAGCGTGGTTTTTCCGGCTCCGAGGAATCCTGTGAGGACGGTGACTGGTGTGCGATTTGTGGTCATCATATTCGTTGGTTCAATGTTCGTGTTGGTGGTCTGTTGGCTCAACAACCCACTCTGGAAACGGATCGCGGAACTTGGCCCATTTCTCCTCGCCCATGGCGAGTTCGCGTTCGTTGAGCAGGCAGGCTTCCAGCTCTGCGAGGAGTTTTTCCTTTTCGAGATCCTGGCCGATGTAAACGAGCATCTGCCGCCGGTCGCCGTAGGGTTCCTGCCAATCCTTCATGATCGAGCGCCAAGTGTCGTCGTCATCGGGCCAACTGGATTTCGGCGCGGCGGCCCACCAGAAGCCTGCGGGGCGGTATTCGGCACTGCCGCCGGCCTGCGACCAAAGTCCGATCATGTTGTTGCGGCTGGCGAGCCAGAAGTAGCCTTTCGAGCGTAACAGGCCGGGGCGCTCGGTGTGGATGAAGTCCCAGAAGCGTTTCGGATGAAATGGCCGCCGGGCGCGGAACACAAAGCTCAGACATCCTGACCTCTGGGCGGCGTGAACCGCTGTTGAGGAACCTCAATGAACCGGGTTGAAGGACTTCCTCTGGTTTGGCGATACTTCGGTATGCCGCAAATCCAGCTCCCGATTTTTC
>JBIIUB010000117.1:0-7138 GCA_044340205.1 Terrimicrobiaceae bacterium | reverse complement strand
TAGTGGGCCCCGCAGGAGCGGCAGTTTGTGGATATGAGGTGGGGAGGCTCAAGCTGCACGAAACCGCAGACCGGACACCGGAATGGTGACTTCGGCGGTGAGGTTGGCATTTGGCCTTAGGCCGCGTCCTCTGTGATCGAGGGTTTCGGAGCGATGCCGCGGGATGCGTTTTTCGAAGGAGTGACCTCGGAATGCCCGATGAAGGTCGCGCCTTCCTCGATGATGATGCGCATCGCTTTGAGGTCGCCGAGGAGTTCGGCGTTGGACTTGAGTTCGCAGCGCTCTTGAACGGTCACATTACCGTTCACGGTGCCGTGGATAATGACGGTCTTGGTGCGGACATCGCCTTTGATGACGGCGTTTTTGCCAAGAGTGAGAGTGCCTTCGGAGATAATCTCGCCGTCGAGTTTGCCGTCAAAAATCATTTCGCTGTCGAATTTCAAAGTTCCTGTCAGTTCAACATCACTGGTGAGGATGTTTTTGGATGTGGAGGGTTCAGAGACGAGAGAAGTGATGTTGTTGAGGTTCATGTTGCAGGCAGGCTACACACTTTTCCGCGAGGTGGTCAATGTCATGGCGGTTGAAAAACGGGGTTGTTTTTGCCGGGCGGGGGCGAAAGTTGTTTGTTGACGCATGGCGCGGCGAACCGATAGTTTGCCCCGCTCGCGCGACTGCGCGATATCGTAAATCAAAAACAAACTTCTTTCATGGAAACAGCGACCCGACTTCAACAACTCACACCATCCCTCACGCTTGCCGTTGACAGCAAGGCCAAGGCCATGAAAGCCGAAGGCATCGAAGTTTACGGTTTCGGCGCCGGCGAGCCGGACATGGACACTCCGGAACATATCAAAGCCGCCGCCATCAAGGCCCTTCAGGATGGTCGCACGAAATACACCCCCAGCTCTGGCATTCCTGAACTCCGCCAGGCGATTTCCCAAAAATTTCTCAAAGACAACGGCCTCGATTACAAGCCCAGCCAGGTCATTCTGAGCTGCGGCGCGAAGCATTCCTGCTTCAACGCCATCGCATCCGTAGTGAATGAAGGCGACGAGGTGATCATTCCGGCACCCTACTGGTTGAGCTACCCGGAAATGGTCCGCATCGTGGGCGGCGAGCCTGTGATTGTTGAAACCAAGCAGGAAAACAATTGGAAAATCACGCCGGAGGACTTCGAAAACGCCATGTCGCCCCGGACGAAGATGATCATCATCAACTCGCCCGGCAACCCGACCGGCTCGATCTACACCCGCGACGAACTGAAGGCCCTCGCCGAGGTCGCCGCCGAGGAGGACATCTACATCCTCTCGGATGAAATCTACGAAAAGCTCACCTACGATGGTGCTGAGCACATCAGCGTCGCCTCGATCTCGCCTGAGGCCTACGACCTCACGATCACGGTCAACGGATTCAGCAAAGCCTACTCGATGACCGGTTGGCGCCTCGGCTACTTGGCAGCTCCGGAGCCTATCGCCCGCGTGATCGATTCCATGCAGAGCCACATGACTTCAAATCCTTGCTCATTCGCTCAATACGGTGCGCTCGCGGCCCTCACCGGCGATCAGCAATGCGTGAGCGACATGCGCGACGAATTCGACATCCGCCGCCAATACATGTTTGAGCGTCTCACGCAAATCCAAGGCGTCTCGGCAGTCCGCCCGCAGGGTGCTTTCTATGTTTTGGCAAACATCAGCGCCCTCGGCCTGAAATCCCAAAACTTCGCCGACCGGCTCCTCACGAAAGCCAATGTGGCCATCGTGCCCGGTATTGCCTTCGGTGACGACCGCACGGTGCGTCTCAGCTACGCAACGAGCTTGGATGTCATCAAATCCGGCCTCGATCGCATCGAGGAATTCTGCAAGACACTCTAAAAAGTCTCCATTCCAACCAAAAACAGGGCGCTACGATTTTCGGGCGCCCTGTTTTTCTTGGGCCTCGAAAAGAGAGCGCCAGTGATCGAGGCGTTCCTTGATGCGTTTCTCGAGGCCATTTTCCGTGGGAGTGTAAAATCGCCTTCCCTCGGGCAGGTAAGCTTGGGGCACGAAGGAGCCCTCGAAATCGTGACTGTAAAGATAGCCCTTTCCGTGCCCAAGCCGCTCCGAGCCTTTGTAATGTCCATCGCGCAAATGCTCCGGCACGGCCAGCGTCCTGCCCTCGCGGACTTCGGCGGAAGCCTTGCCGATCGCCACGGTCGCGCTGTTGCTCTTGGGCGCGGTGGCCAGATACAGCGTGGCATGGGCGAGCAGCAAATTCGCCTCCGGTAGGCCGATGAATTCCACCGCCTGCGCGGCAGCCTGCGCGACCAAAAGCGCGTTGGAATCCGCCAAGCCAATATCCTCGCTGGCACAAATCACCAATCGGCGCGTGATGAACCTGACCTCTTCGCCAGCGTGTAGCATTTTCGCCAACCAATAAATCGCCGCATCCGGATCGCTGCCTCGAATGCTTTTGATAAAAGCGCTGATCGTGTCGTAGTGGTCATCACCCGTGCCGTCATAGACCACGGCTTTTTTTTGAATGCTCTCCTGGGCGGCCTCGAGGTTGATCCGCACCGCACCATCCCCAGCCGCCGTTGTCGTGAGCGCCGCAATTTCGAGGGCGTTCAAACATTTGCGCGCATCTCCATCACTCAACCTTGCCAGAAACGCGGCAGCATCCGGGTCGATTTGAACATGCATCCGCCCCAGCCCGCGCTCGGCATCCGCAAGCGCCCGCTCGATCAAAATCAAAAGATCGCTTTCCGCAAGCGGCCGAAGCTCGAAAATCTGCGAGCGGGAAATCAACGCGCTGTTAATGCTGAAAAACGGGTTCTGCGTCGTCGCGCCAATTAGCCGCACCACGCCGTTCTCGACCTCGGGGAGCAACACATCCTGCTGCGCCTTGTTGAAACGGTGGATCTCATCCACAAACAAAATCGTCCGCCCGCCACGGCTCCGGCGCGCCGCCGCCGCAGCCACGACCCGGCGGATGTCCCCCACATTGCTCTCCACCCCGCTGAGCCGCTCGAAATGCGACGCCGTCGCCCCTGCGATCACCTGCGCCAGCGTGGTTTTTCCTGTGCCTGGCGGACCAAATAGGATCAGCGAGGAAATGCGGTCAGCCTCGATCGCTCGCCGTAAAAGTTTGCCCGGCGCAAGAAGATGTTGCTGCCCACAATATTCGTCGAGTGTTCGCGGGCGCATC
The DNA here is from genome assembly GCA_044340205.1 of Terrimicrobiaceae bacterium. Taxonomy (GTDB): domain Bacteria; phylum Verrucomicrobiota; class Verrucomicrobiia; order Chthoniobacterales; family Terrimicrobiaceae; genus UBA967. Next base: position 3,955 of record JBIIUB010000117.1, on the reverse strand, counting down.
CGCGTGGCGAGCGGCGCATCGGAGGGAACTCCGGCGCATTCCTTGGTAAAAAAATCATCCACTTCGCCACCTACATTCCCGTAATCATCCTGCCTCTCCAATGAAAAATCCCCGCCTTTTCAAAAAACATTGAACATCCCATGCAGGCAACCTGTCAGAACCGCTCCCCGAATATTATTTGACAACGCCCCCCGTTTTGTCACCAATTAGAAAGCTACATCAATGAATCCTCCTCCTACAGAAGCGTCGGACCTTGTAACGAACTCCGTTCTTTACAAGGAATTCCTCGCTGAACGAGACGAAATCCTGCGCCACAAGTGGATCGAAAGCGAAAAAATCGGTCGCGACATCGGCTTTGAAAAAGCCCTGCTCGACTGGATTTTAAAATACCGCTCCGGCTGGCGCAGCAACCGTGCAAAAACCATCAGGGATCAAAATACCGCTCCAGCTTAGCGAACCCACAAGCTGCCCTTTAAGGCGGTCCCGCGAGGCCGCAAAGGAAACATGACAGCCCACTCAAACCCGCCGGATAAAACACCGCAGACAGCCATGGACAGCGAGGCCATCGAAAAGGCCATTCGCCGCATGGCCCACGAGATCGTCGAGCGCCACGAGTCTCCCTCCCGTATCGTCCTCGCAGGCATACCCACGCGCGGCGTGGAAGTCGCCCGCCGCCTGGCCGACCACATCGAGAAAATCGAAGGCGTCCGCCCCTACCTCGGCACGCTGGACATCTCCATGCACCGCGACGACCTCTCTACCCGTGGCAAGGTAACCGCTCTCGAGGTTACCGACCTGCCGGTGGATCTCGACAACCGCCCGCTCGTTCTTGTCGATGATGTTTTCTTCACCGGCCGCACCACGCGGGCGGCACTTGATGCCCTCGCCTCTTTCGGGCGTCCCTCCACCATTCAATTGGCCGTCCTCGTCGACCGCGGTCACCGAGAGCTTCCCATCCGGGCCGATTATGTCGGCAAAAACCTGCCCACCGCGCGCGAGGAAAAAATCCGCGTCCGCTTCGAAAATCTCGACGGCGTGCCCGACTCGGTCGTCGTCATCAAACCATGAGCATCTGGACCCGAAAAGACCTCACCGGACTCGACGACCTCACCGCCGCCGAGATTACATTCCTTCTCGACACCGCCCGCGCCTTCAAAGGCGTCGGCAACCGCAACCTGAAAAAAGTTCCCGCCCTGCGAGGCAAGACCCTCGTGAATTTCTTCGTCGAGCCAAGCACCCGCACACGCACATCGTTCGAGGTCGCCGCCATGCGTCTCAGCGCGGATGTGGTAAATATCTCCGCCACAGCATCCAGCCTCCAGAAAGGCGAAACGCTCAAGGACACTGCCCTTAACCTCCAAGCCTTACAGGCCGACATAATTGTCCTGCGCCACAGCTCGCCCGGTTCGTCCCAATTTCTCGCCGAGCGCCTCGACTCGAGCATCATCAATGCCGGCGACGGAGCCCACGAGCATCCCACGCAGGGACTCCTCGACATCTTCACCATCCGGGAAAAATTCGGCCGCATCGAAGGCCTCCATATCGCCATCGTCGGCGACATCCTCTTCAGCCGTGTCGCCCGCTCGAACATCTTCGGCCTGCTCAAACTCGGCGCCAAAGTCACACTCGTCGGACCCTCGACCCTCGTTCCAAAGAGCTTTGAAAAACTCGGCGTCCGCGTCAGCCACCGCCTCGACGACATTCTCGCCGAAGTGGATGTCGTGAACCTCCTGCGCATCCAGCACGAGCGCCAGCGCAAGGAATACTTCCCCGGCCTGGGCGAATATGTCTCTCTCTTCGGCCTCACCAAAGCCCGCGCCGCAAAGCTCAAGCCGTCCTGCCTCATCATGCACCCCGGCCCCATCAACCGCGGGGTGGAAATCGATAGCGACATCGCCGATGGACACCAAAGCGTGATCCTCGAGCAAGTCACCAACGGCATCGCCGTCCGCATGGCCGTCCTCTACTCCTGCGCCGGAGGAGCCGGCGTGCCGCTATGAAAAAAACCACCCGCATCACAAGAGAGAGGGGCACGGGCGTCCCGCCTGTGAAAGATTTTTGCGCGGCAACCTCATCGACGCACTCGCCAACCGTCCAAGCATGAAAAAAATCACCCGCATAGCCAACGGCCGCGTCATCGACCCTGCCAACAACCGTGACGAAAACGCCGACCTCTGGATGGCCGACGGCAAAATCATCGACCCCATGCCAGGCAAGGAGACCGAGACCATCGACGCCGCTGGTCTGGTGGTTGCTCCAGGTCTCATCGACATCCATGTCCACATCCGCGAGCCAGGCCAATCCCATAAAGAGACAATGGCCAGCGGCACACGCGCCGCTGCGGCAGGAGGCTTCACCACGGTGGTCGCCATGCCGAATACAAATCCCTCGGCCGACAGCGCCGCGACGATCACTTGGATCAAAGAAAAAGCCGCACGCGAAGCCTGCGTGAATGTTCTCTGCACCGGAGCGATTACCAAGGGGCTGAAAGGCGAGGAACTCGCACCCGTCGGCTCGCTTTTCAATGCCGGAGTTGTCGCACTCACCGATGACGGCCATTGCATCCAGAACAACGAAATCATGCGCCGCGCGGTGGAATACGCCCGCATGTTCGGCCTCACCGTCATGGACCATTGCCAGGACTACTCCATCGTCGGCGACGGCATCATGCACGAAGGCGAGTGGAGTCTCCGCCTCGGCCTGCCCGGTTGGCCCCGCGCCGGCGAGGAAATGATCGTCGCCCGCAACATCATGCTGGCTGAACTTTGCGACTCACCGATCCACTGCCAACACATCAGCTCCGGCGGCAGCGTGCGCCTCATCCGCGAAGCCCGCGCGCGCGGCGTCAAAATTTCTGGCGAAGTCTGCGCCCACCACATCGCTCTCACCGATGCCACACTCGCCGCCTTCGACAGCAATTTTAAAATGAACCCGCCCCTGCGCACGCAGGAGGACATCGATGCCATCATCGAAGGCATAGCCGACGGCACACTGACGATCCTCTGCAGCGACCACGCGCCGCATGCCTCCTACGAGAAGGAGGTCGAGATCGACCACGCCCCGTTCGGCATCACCGGCCTTGAAACTGAATTTGCCATTTTCCACGACATCCTCGTTCACAAACGGCAGGCGATCCACCTGCCCCGCCTCATCGCCCTTTTCACCTCCGAGCCAGCCGCGCTTCTCAAGCTCGATCGCGGCACACTTTCCTGTGGAGCGGAGGCGGATGTCGTGCTGATTGATACCAAGCTGGATTGGACTTTTGACAAAAACCAATCCGCCTCGCTCTCCAAAAACACGCCCTTCCATGGCCACACTTGGCGCGGCCGGGCAGTTCGCACCATCGTGGCCGGCGAGACAGTCTGGACGCTGGCGGCTTAAAGCGTTTCCGGCGCGTTCAACAACTCAGCGATGCGCTTGAGGAGGCGGCCGGCGGCCCCGCCGTCCAGCACGCGGTGGTCGAAGCTGAGCGTGAACATGGCTTCCACAACCGGCACAAATTCCTCCAGCTGGGGATTCCAACTCGGGACGGTCTGTCCAGCACCCATACCAAGAAGAACGGTTTGTTCGGGAAGCGGAATCGGTGTGGCAAGAGTCAGGCCGAAGGTGCCGTAGTTGGTAATCGTGGCGATGGATCCGCCGGTGTCGGCGGCAGGTAGGCGGCGTTGGCGCGCGAGTTCCACGAGGCGGTTATAGCGGGAAACGAGATCGTCGAGGGGAAATTGGTCGGCGTTGCGAATGACAGGAACCAAGACGCCGTCATCGGCTTCGACCGCGAAACCGATATCCACCGATGGAGGATGCACGATACTTTCGCCAACGAGGCGTCCGGCAGGAGCGCTGTTCTCGCCGAGGGCAACGGCGAGAGCGCGAAGTGCGTAGAGCGCGGGGCCAGGCTTGGAGGGATGCGATTTGCGGTGGGCGAGGAGTTTGTCGAGTTGGATGGGAATTCCCA
>JBIIUB010000033.1:0-25373 GCA_044340205.1 Terrimicrobiaceae bacterium | reverse complement strand
GAGGAGACGGAATACTGTGAAAAGCTCATGTATGCGCAGCAAGGCATGACCACACCGGCTCACTGCCACCGCAAAAAAAAGGAGGACATCATCTGCCGCTGGGGGCGCCTCGCGGTTCAGGTCTGGGGAGGCGTTCCCGATGAGAGCGGGGAGCGGGAATTCTCCATGCCGATCGACCACGAGCCCGTGACGGTCAAATCTGGCCAGATCATCAAGCTTTCTGCGGGTTCACGAGTGACTCTTGTGCCAGGAGTTTATCATGCCTTTTATCCCCTCAGCGACGAGTGCATCATTGGTGAGGTCTCGACGGCGAATGACGACCTAAACGACAACTTTTTTGTGAATCCCGACATCGGCCGTTACCCAAACCTCGAAGAGGACGAACCTGCCATTCTTCGCCTTCTGAGCGACAAAACCGCATGAGTGGCCGCAAAGGAATCCTCTCCGGAGGCAACTGGATTGTCGACAAACTGAAATTCATCGACACCTATCCGCAACAGGATGCGCTCGCCAACATCCTGAGTGAAACGACCGGCAACGGCGGCAGTCCCTTCAATGTGCTCCTCGACCTCGCCCGCCTTGGAGCCCCGTTTCCGCTCGCAGGCATCGGACTGATCGGCGCGGATGCCTGTGGGGACTGGATTCACGAGCAATGTGATGCGCACAGGGTCGATCGCACACGCATTCTCCGCCACGCGACGGCACCAACCTCCTACACCGATGTCATGACAGTCCAGTCCACCGGACGCCGCACTTTTTTCCATCAGCGCGGAGCGAACGCCTTCCTCGCACCCGAACATTTTTCTTTCATCGAATCGGATGCCAAAATCTTCCACCTTGGCTACCTCCTGCTCCTCGATTTGCTCGATCAGCCCGATACGGAATTCGGCACCGCCGCCGCCCGGGTCCTGCATGAGGCGAGGGAAGCGGGCTTCAAAACCAGCATCGATGTCGTGAGCGAGGACAGCCAGCGCTTCGCGGACATCGTTCTTCCAGCGCTTCGCCACACGGACTATTGCATAATGAACGAGTTCGAAATCGAACGGACGACTGGCATCCCCACCAAGCCTGGCGGCCTCCTTTGCCTGCCGGCGATCGAATCCGCCTCCCGCCAACTCCTCGCTTCCGGCGTCGGCGAGTGGGTCATCGTCCACTTCCCCGAAGGCGCCTGCGCGCTCGGACATCATGGACAATTCCACATCCAAGGCAGCCTCCATGTGCCGCAGGACCGCATCGTTGGCACCGTCGGCGCAGGGGATGCCTTCGCCGCCGGCGTCCTCTTTGGTCTGCACGAAGACCTCCCGATCCAGACGGCCCTCCGCTATGGAGTTGCAACCGCCGCTTCCTGCCTCTTCGGAGCAGGAACTTCAGACGGCATTCTACCGATCAAAGGCTGCCTCGCCCTTGCCGACGAATTCGGAACGCGCGAATTGAAGAGTGAGGGAACTGTTGCGCTCTGATAAATAAGGCTGACCATGTTCGCTCAAGAAAGACATAACTCGATTCGAAAAGTCGTGAGGGAGAGGCAGCGCTTAAGCTTTGCAGAACTTCAAAAACTTTTCTCTATCTCGCCGGCCACACTGCGAAGAGATTTGAGCGAGCTCGAAAATTCGGGCGACTTGATCCGCGTTCACGGCGGTGTTCTTGATCCCTTGTATGCCCGTTCAGAAATTTCCTTCGATGAGCGCCAGCAACGCCACAACACCGAAAAAAAATCTATCGCCACAAAAGCGAATGAACTTATCCCCGCTGGCTCCAGCGTTTTTGTGGATGCTGGGTCTACTTGTCTTGAGGCTGGAAAACTTCTCATGCGCCGCGCGGATATCCGCTTGATCACCCACTCCATCGCCTTAGTAGCTTCCTGCTCCCATGCCGAAGCAAGCATCATCTGCATCGGCGGAGAATTGCGCAAAGTCAGCGGAGCCCTTGTGGGAGGTGCCGCCCTCAACGCATTTGCAAATCTTCAATTCGACTTCGCCCTCATCGGCGCCACAGGCCTGAATTCCGAAGGCTGTTGGACTACGGAGTTCACCGAAACCGAGATCAAAAAATCCATCATCACCCGCGCCAGGCGCCGCATCGTGCTCGCCGACCAAAGCAAGTGGCAGGCACCCGGCACTGTGCTTTTTTCAGCGTGGGAAAACATCAACGACTGGGTAGTCGACCAATTGCCGACAGACGCCGCGCAGACCATCCCTAAAAGCGCGCGTGTTCACCACTCCATTCGATAGATGCGCAGAAACTGGATCAAAGGTCGCTTTGGAAACGTGGATGCTGATCGGTCAACAAAAGCTCAACGCGGCCCAATCCTGCTGGCAGTGAAAAGACACCTTCCCGTTGTGGGGTGAGGTTGAGGAGAGAACAGGTGGTTCTTCAGCGGACGAGTAGTCGTAACGGCTAAAGGAAGCCATCCATGTTCGGCCCTCCAGCGGGGTTCCGGGAGGCAGAAAGATGCGGGTGGGCACGGAGGCGCAGATATACCAGTTCTCGCCTTCCGACCACTGGGAGAAGTCGAAGATCGGCTCGTGAACCTTCAAGTCATCGAGGGCCACTTTCTTGTCCTGGACCCGTCGAATGGTTTCAGCATCGGGCCACAAAAGCTGCAGGCGCTTCCCATTCGGAGCGACATGGAATTCGGCGTAGGTCTCGAGTTCCGAGTCGCGGAGGAAAATTTCAAAAACATCGCCGAAAGAACAAAGGATTTGGTTGTCCTCTGTCGCACTGGTGTAGAGGTGCGGATCAGTCAATTCGCCCAAGACCAGAATGCGATCGCCCCTCCATCCGATTCTCACATGGGCGGGAAGGAATCTATCCTCGGGTGCGACACGCCAAGTTTGCAGCATTTGCATGGTTGGCGCATCGGCAAAAGCAGCGCGGACCGCCTCGCGATCTTTGATGTCAAAGTGGGAAAGAGTGGGACAGTTCATTTTTAATGCATCTCCACCTTAACCGTTCCGATCCCGGAGCGCAGGTAATGAAAGTGGACGTTCGGATGGTCCGCGAGAAGCGACATCGGGACGCTCGAGTCTGGGAGCCGCTTCGAGATCATCAGGGCACTGAGCCGCAGACCGAACGGATTGTCATGGTGGCCTGGATGCCAGATCGAGACTCTTTCGGCCTTCCATGTTTCGCGCGGGCCGACGGTGGCGGCTTCGGTTGGCACCAGCGCGACATTGCCGCCGCCGCTCGTGCGGGCGTTTTGGGTGATCGTTACTGGATGCAGCTTCACAAAGCGGGTGCCGAGCTTGCGGTATTCTGCGGGCGTCGGCGGGGTGTCTTTATATCTGCCTGTGCGCGGGAGCGGGTCGTTAAATGCCCAGTGCTTGATCTCGCCCTGCCCGCCCTGCATGACGACGCAGCGAATATCGTCGTAGCTCTTGCTGTAGGCCTCCAGGTCGCCGCTCGGAAAATGCAGGTTCTTCTCCGGGATGCGCAGGCTTTTGTCGATCCGGTCGAAGCAGAGTTCCTTGTCCGCTTTGGCAAATGAAAGCGGATGGTTCGTTTCCACGGTCTTTCCGTCGATCACCCACTCGTCCATCCCCCAGAAATGGGCGTCGTGCTTCTTGAGATTTATCCCGAGGGCGTTGACCATCTGCGCCACGATGGGGAGCTGCTCAGTCGGCCCGATTGGTCCACAGATGCCGGCTGGGTTGTCCGGCGTGCTCTGCCGCCAAGCGTCGATGTATTCCAGCGCCTCGGCGGCGTAGAACTCCTGAACTGTGTCGTAAAAATGGATTGTAAAACCGGGGCGTGCGAGGCCCTTGAGTTTCTTCTCATCAATCCTTGCGGCATCGGCGAGAAGCTCGGGTTCGAGTGTCGTGTAATCCCACCAGGCGGGAGCGAGTTTACTGATTGGTCTTGGCATGGGCGTTTAGGTTTAAATTTTAAGAAGATCGGCGATCGGATCGAAGTCTTCGGGGCCGAAGCCCAAGTGCGAATGGCGGCGCCAGCCTTCGGCGAACTGGTATTTTCCGCTCATGCGCCCGACCTCGCTGCTCATGCGCTCCATTTCGTCGAGGTAGGCATCCATACCCTGCGTGACATCGAGCCATTCCTTTTGTGAAGCATGGCAGGCGAGCATCTCACGCTTACGGGCGAGCACCGGGCCGATGTCAGTGAAGAAATGCGGGGTGACCGGCTGGCGCAGCGCGTCGTTGAGCCCATGAGGCAGCGCGTGGTAGAGGGCGACAGGCTTGTCGTAAATCGCGACATCCGGACTCGTGACGAAGTTTTTCATAGCCCGCGTGAACGCACCCGTCACGACAAGGCGTGTCGTGTTCTGGTGGTCCTCCATGTAATCCTGCGGCGACTGGGTGAGAATGATGTCCGGCTGGATTTTTCGGATCATCGCCGCCGCGTGGGCTATCGAGGAGGCGTCGTAAAAGATGCCGAGATCGTCGAAGAGCGGTGGATGTGCGGTTCCGCCGGCAAGCTTGGCGGAAGCCTGTGCCTCTTGCCAGCGGACGGAGATGGCTTCCTCCCGCGAGAGCGTCGCTGATCCGCAACACCCATTGGCGAGGTTCCAGAGATGGACTTCACACCCAGCGTCCTTGAGGCGCAGGAGTGTGCCGGCCATCATGAATTCGATGTCGTCGGGGTGAGCGGCAGCGGCGAGGACGATCATAAAATCAGAGCGCAAGAATGGCATCCATCGCCCGTGAAGTGGTGTGGATGAGGACTTCCGGGCAGTGCTTGTAGAAAGGCACGGGAGGAATCATCTCGGCAGCGATCCATCCGTCGTAGCCGACTTTGTGAAGCGCGGCTATGACCGCTGGCCAATCCACATCGCCGGAAAGCAAGTCGCAGAATCCGTCCACCGAGCCGACGGCGCGGCGGTAGTCTTTGAAATGAACACGCTTGATCCGTGAGCCGAGGATTTCGATCCAGTGCTCGGGATACCCGAAGGCCAGTGTATTCGCTACGTCGAAATAGACGCCGACATTTTTGCTGCCGAACTGGTCTGCAAAGGCTCGCATTTCGAGCGGGCTGAGGAGGAATTTATTCCAAACATTTTCGACCGCGATCGTGACGCCGGCTTTCTCGGCAGCAGGCAGAGCTGCCTTGATGAACTCGGTCGCACGCTCATAGGCAAGATCGTAGCGCACAGTTTCCGCGCCAGGGATGAAGTCCACCCCGACCGCACCGGGAACGGCGAGGATCGTGTCGATTCCCAGTTGCTGCGCACACTCGATCTGGCGCGCCAGGAGTGCCGAGGCCTTTGCCCGCACCGCTGGATCTGCACTCGCGGCATTGGCGCCCCAGTAGAGGAACGACATCAACCCGCTGAGTTCGAGACCGTATTTTTCTGCGAGCGCTCGGAAGGATTTCAGTTCCTCCGGGGTGCTCTTCAGATTTACCGGACCGTCATCGCTGAGATCGATCTCGAATCCCTTGAATCCCGCCTCTTTCGCGAGGGCGAATTTTTCTTCGATGCTCCAGTTTCCGTAGAAACAACAAATGCCGATGGATTTTTTCATAGTTTGGGTTGGTTAAAGTTTGACCGTGCGACCTGAGGAGGCGGATTGGATTTCAGCGAGCGCGGTGGCGAGGGATTCCGCTGCCTGTTCGCCTGTGGCGATCTTCGGCGCCTTTTTTTTCTGGAGGCATGCGATGAATGCGGCGAGTTCGTTGTAGTAGCCACCAAGCGAAGAGAGATTGCCCGAGCCGGTCGAGGACTCCCCAGCGCCGGGATTCGTGTAAGGCAGAGGCTGCTTCTTTCCATCGCCGATCGTCACCATCAGAGTCGGATTGGCCCCGCTGTCGAACTCGACAGCTCCGCGCTCAAAAACGGCTTGGAAAGCCATCTGGAATCCCCAGTTCTTCGGATAATTCCAACCGCCCTCGGCAGTCACAGCCATGTTTTTAAAGTGGTAGGTCGTGAAGATGTGGCTCCAGCCGGATTTATCGCGGGTGCCGACGGAGGTCACGGCTTCTGGGCGGCCGAGCAGGTGATGCACAAAATCCGTGTCGTGGATATGCAGGTCGAGCGCCGCGCCTCCCGAGCGAGTTCCGTCGTTGAGCCAGTCCTCCGTGCTATAAGATGGCCGTCCCGCGCGGCGCTGGAGTGAGAGACTCAGCAATTTGCCGGCTTTGCGGGATTTCACGAAGGCTTCAAATGCGATGTATTCCGGCCAGAAACGCATGCACTGGCCGACTTGGAAAAGCACGCCCGCCTTCTTCGCAGCTACGGCAATTTTTTTTCCGTCGGTCTTTGTCAGCGCGAGAGGCTTCTCGCAGAAGAGGTGCTTGCCAGCCGAGATCGCCTTCATGGCAAACGGCGCATGGAGGTCGGTGGGCAGGCAGATGTCCACGAGATCTACATCACAGGATTGGATCATTTCTTCGAACGTCCCAAAGACGGCGGCTTCGATACCAAGCTTCGCGATATCCCGTTTGGCTTTGGCCTGATTCTTGTCCACGACTGCCACGAGATTTGCATCGTGTAGCTGTTTGTAAATCTGGGCGTGCATGGATCCCATGAACCCCATTCCGATGATGGCGACTTTTTGCATATGTTTTACTTTAAGGTGATTCGATTTCCAGTGGCGGCGGATTCGATTTCGGCAAGAACGAGATCCAGAGAGGCTGAGGCCTGCTCGCCAGTGCTGACAGAGACAGGTTCTCCCCGTTCGAGGCAGCCGATAAAATAGGCGAGTTCGTGGTAGTAGCCATCGTGGGGAGGCATCGACAGGGCAACCGGCCCAGCCTCGCCTGTCGCGAGCGTGAGCACGGAACGCGAATCGAAGTCGAGCACCGCGCGCTCGAAGACCGCAGTGTAGCGCATTTGGAATCCCCAGTCGGCTGGGTAATTCCATGCTCCGTCGGCCGTCACGATGCGACCATCGTAATGGTATTGCGTGGAGATGCTGCTCCAGCCGGTTTCATCGCGCAGTCCGTGCGAGGTCACCGCTTCGGGCGCTCCGAGGAGGTGAAGCAAAAAATCCGTGTCGTGAATGTGAAGGTCCAGCGCAGCTCCCAGACAGCGATCCGGTTTGTTCACCCAGTCACCGATACTGTAGCCGGGGCGACCCGTGCGACGGCTAAGCGAGAGCGAGAGCAGTCGACCGTGCTCGCCGGAGTCCACGATCCGCTTCAGCTCGATATACTCAGGCCAGAAGCGGATGCAGTGACCGACCATGAACTGACGATCAGCCAAGTGCGCCGCCAAGGTCATGTCCGAGGCATCGCTCCTCGTCAGAGCGATGGGCTTTTCGCAAAAAACGTGCTTCCCTGCGGTGAAGGCCTCAAGCGCGATGGTGCGGTGGAGGTCTGTCGGCAGGCAGATGTCCACGACCGAACATTCCACCTCCTCTATGGCGGATGCGAAACTGGAAAATACAGGAACGCCATCCAGCTGAGTCGCCCGCAGGGACTCGCCAAGATCCTCACCCCGTGGATCAACAACGCCTACAACACATGCGTCGGGTAGCAGGTGGTAAACATCGGCATGCTTCCTCCCCATAAAACCGAAACCGGCGAGCAAGATTCGTTGCATAGCCAAACATGTAACAAAAAAGATTTGTTACGTCAAGGGCTCTAATTTATAAATCATGCGGTGCCCCCGGGAGAAAATGTGGCAGCGAGTTTAAGGTGTTGCAGGGGCCCGTTAATCGCCATGCGCGCTGCCTCGCTCCCCATCAGGCGGAAATCGAACCCGGCGGAGGTCATCGAACGCTCGAGGGCAATCCGACTGCCCATGGTTGTGACGAGCCCAACACGCCCAGGGACATCAATGCCAGCCTGGCGGAGAGCATCCAGCACTGCGACGGCGGCATTGTCCTCCGTGGCGACCAGAAGAGTTTTGCGCCGTTCTTTGCGCAATCCGGCTATCAAACCGGCGAGGGTGGGGGAGGAATCCAAAGTGAACACAGGTGCCTCTCCAAAAGGCTCTTTTATGGCCGCCTGCAGCGCATCGAGCATTTCCTCGGATGGCGGGTAGCCGCGGAAGGGAAGGAGTATGATGAGCTTAGCGAATTGGTTTTGCGCGGCATGGTTCGCGACCATCCGAGCAGCACTTTGCACGTCAGCAGAAACGCAACCAAGGAAGGGCAGGTTCGTGCTGCGATAGAGCACAACGCCCTGCTGGATGCGGTTCTTAAAGCGCGCCAAGACACGTTCCGGCCATAACTCGTCAAGAATGACTCCGCGGATTCTTTCGGAATGGACGAGAAGAAAATCCTCCATGGTCTGCCGGATCTCGTGATCGGATCCCGACAAAGCCTGAGCAGTTGGGTTGGTCTGCCGAAAAAGCACACGATCATGCACGAGCAGCATGGCCCGCTCAAGCTCTCCACACACATCATCCACCCCCAGCATGATTTCGCGACCCACTTGGGTCCAGTGTTCTAAGCGCCGGATCAGGCAGGCGAGCATGGCAGGTTTTTCTAAAAGTCGGCGGGCCTCCGGGAGAAAAAACCGACCGTTGGCTGCGCGCCAAAGCTGCCCGGAATCGCTTAACTCATTGAGGACCCGAAAAGCGCTGACATTGGAAATTCCATAGCTTTTTCCCAAGAAACGCGTGACGGGTAGGGCTTCAAGCAGAGGCCATCGGTTGTTGCGGCTGATCTCGATCAGACTTTCCCGGAGAGCGGTGACCCCGTTTCCCTGCATCTTTGGCTTCACTTGCGGCATAGGCCGCATGCTTCAAGCAAACCAAAGGGAATGTCAAATCCGCCCATTCCCCGTCTCAACCAGCTAGCTCAGAGCAAGGGCCTTGCGGCTGTTTACTGCTTCGATATTGGCCGCGACTTACGGGCAGAAAACATCCTGAGGGGATCTATTGAGAGCCCCGAGTGCTCACGATGGCAGCGAGGCTACATCGCCTTCTGCTGCCTACGGCTTTTCGTGCTTCTATAAAGCAATTTCAGAGTTGTTGGAAAATTTTACGACGCAGGCGTCGATGGATGTTGGCGGCAGAAGTAAATAGATCGAAAACTAAGAAAAATGATTTGCTTGAAAATTTAAATGGACAACGAGGGAATAGCGCTATAAAGCAAATGAAAAATTGCTTCAAAGCAGTTAGCCCTGCATGCAAGAAAAAAAAAGAACAACCCAACTTCTTAGGACACAGCCGCCGCCTGTCTGGAAATCAAGGACCCAGACCAAATACCGCGTGGTGGCCGAGGGGCTGCGGGAATCGATTGCCCACTTAGCGCCGGGTGCCAAGCTGCCGCCGACCCGCGAGCTGACCGGACAATTTGGCGTGACGATGCTCACGCTGCTCCGCGCCATGCGCGAACTCAGCGCGGAAGGTCTGGTGGTGGCTCGCCAAGGTGCGGGCTACTGGGTGGCACCTCGGAAGCAGACAACGAATCCGGGCTTCGGATTTTCCGGCCAGCAAACGACCGAGCTGCGCTGCAAGGTTCAAAGCGGGCTCCCGCACCAGATGGATTACTGGAAGGAAGCGGCTCAGGCCTTCGCGAAGGTTTATCCCGGCAGCGAGATTACCTTCTTGCCGATGGATGGTGGAGCGCCGCCAGATGTTTCCGATGCGGATCTGATCGAGATCAGCACCCTGCAATACCCTGAGATGCTGGAGAGCGAGGGGCTCCTGCAAGAGTCGGGTGGCGAGCCGAGTCGGTCGCGCGTGTTTCTCGCTCCGCAACAGGCCCATCTCGGCTGCGCGTTTTACAATCCGGTTTTGCTCGAAAAGATCGGCGCGCCTGCCCCGGACTACGAGGATTTCGAAGGCCAGATGCGTTGGCTTCTGGACTTGCAGGCGAAATGGAAAAACGCCACGGGAAAGACCTCGCCCTGCATCAATACCCACGAGACCTTTCTTATGCTGGGCGAGACGGGACGAAAGGCTCTGGTGGATTGGCTCAAGGGAAAGGATGAGGACATGCCGCCCGCGCTCGAGGAGCGGCTCAAGCGCATTCACGCGATGTTGAGCATCGCTTTAACGCCGAAAGACCATGACGATGTGATGGGTGCTTATGTGCCCATGTTCAACAAAGGTGAGATTCCGGTGGTCTTCGCCCGCACCTCAGGCCTGCGCGATGTCTTTCATGTCAACGGCTTCGAGCCCGGCTGCCATCCGTGCTTCGACACTGATGACGAGATTGCCAGCGTTGAGACCGGGTTTGTGGTCCGGCGCGATCAAGGGCATGCTGCCGATGCTTTGCGGTTCGCCGAATTCCTCGCCAAACCGGAAATGCAACAACTGCTGCCGGAACACGGGATGGTGCCGCTGCAGGCGGATCTCTTCACCGCTGGCGATGCGCCCTCGCTTTGGAAAAAAAGCCGCACCACCTGGTTTCACACAAAAGAGGAGAGAAGCATTTGGTATTCGATCATTGAGCCCGAGTGCTCACGGTGGCGGCGGGGTGAAACCGACATCGCCACCTTCCAAGCCGACTGCCGCCACCTCGCGCGCATGACCCTCTTTCAAGGATGAATGCAACGAATCACGGCAATCCCATCTCGCCTACTGCACCACCAACAAAACTCGATGACTAAAACCATCCACCTCATCGGCAACGCTCACCTCGATCCTGTCTGGCTCTGGGACCGGCGCGAAGGGCTCAACGAAGGCCTCACCACCGTGCGCACCATGCTCGACCTGATGGACGAGTTTCCCGAAATGACCTTCATCCGCGGCGAGTCGGCGATCTATCAGCATGTCGAGAAATACGACCCCGCGAGCTTTGCTAGGATCAAAAAGATGGTCAAAGCCGGGCGCTGGGATGTCGTGGGCGGCACTTACATTCAGCCCGATACCAACCTCCCCGGTGCCGAGACACTCGTGCGTCAGTATGCCCACGGTCAGCGCTATTTCAAATCGCGCTTCGGCAAGGCGGTCAACGCCGGTTGGCAGGCCGATTCGTTTGGTCACACGGCAGGTCTGCCGGAAATCCTCGCAGCAAGCGGCATCAACTTCTTCGCCTTCAGCCGACCAAGCTACAAGGTGGTCACTCTCGCCGAGCATGCGTTCTGGTGGGTGGGTGACGGCGGTGCGCGAATTCTGGCACAGCGCGCGCCGACGGTCGCGTATCAAAACGAACGCTACAACATGCTCGAGCTACTGGACGATGTGGTGAAAGTCCATGCCGCGAGCAGGCTGGAAAACATCCCGTGTTTTTATGGTCTCGGCAACCATGGCGGCGGACCTTCGCGGCGTCACTTGCTCGAGATTCGCGAATGGGCAGCCAAACATCCCGAGGTGAAAGTCATTCACTCGGGATTGCACAAACTCAACGACGCGCTGCGCAAGGAAATCGCCCGCAAGGGTGAGGATCTGATTCCGATGCACAAGGGCGAGCTCAACTACTGCCTGCGAGGTTGTTATTCGTCGGTGGCGAAATTCAAATTTCCCTATCGCCGCAGCGAGGCTTTGCTTGCGCGCGCCGAGGCGACTGATGCGATCGTCGCCGCCTCACAAAAGCGTCCGGCCGCCGACCTCTCGAAGACCTGGGATGTAATGCTCTTCAATTCCTTTCACGACATCCTGCCCGGCTCGAGCATCGAGCGTGCGATGGACGATCAGATCGCCTCGCTCGGCGGCATCCTCCACGATGCGGCGGAGACGGAGTTCGATGCGCTTAATGCGCTTGCCGCCGACATCGACACCACGCTCACGCGCAAGCCACCGAAGGATCATCCCTCGGCAGTGACCGCGCTTGTTTGGAATCCGCACCCCTTCCGCTACGACGGTCCGATCGAGTTGGAGACGAGCCTCGATTACCGCCCGCTTTTGGAGAACTACACCAACCGCGATGAGGAGGTGCCGATCGAAGTGCTGGGTGCCGATCGCAAGGCGGTTCCATTTCAGATCATTCGCAATGAGCACTCGAGTCTCAAAGAGTTTCCATGGCGCAAACGCGTGGTCGTGCCGATGAGCCTTCCCGCCTTCGGTTGGAATGTCGTGGAGCTCGGATGGGTCGAGGGCGCCAAGCCACTTTTCGTAAAAAACCCAGTGAAGGCAAAGCCTAGCTCGATCGCCAATTCACTCTGGCGCGTCGAGGCGAAGAAGGGTGGTAGCGGCGTGCAATTCTTCCATCACGGCAAAAAGTTTTTCGCCGGCGACGGCTTGCAAGCCGTGCTCTTCGACGATCCATGGGGTTCGTGGGGCGGCATGCAGGAGGAGCCCGATTCCTTCCTACTCAAAAAGGTGCGCGAGCATTGGAAGATCACCGAAGTCGAGTTGCTCGAAGAAGGCCCCGAACGCGCCGCGCTCTGGGTGCGCTTCGCGGGCAAGAAATCCCGCATCGACCTCACCTTCCATGTTTCGCGCGATCGCGATGTGGTCGATGTCTCGGCGCGGGTGCTGATCGATGATCGCTCGGCCCGACTCAAATTGGTTTTCCCTGCAGGCGATCAGGTCGATTACGAAGTGCCCGCAAGCGTGGTGCGCCGCGGTCCCGCTGGAGAAGTGCCAGGTGCCCGTTGGGCGCGGGTCCATGGCAAAAACGGCGGCATGGGATTTGCGAGCGACGCCCTGTATAATTTCGACAGCGAGAAAGGCGAATTCCGCGCCACGGTCGCGCGCGCATCGCGCTACGCCAATGATGTGGAGACGCCCGCTACCACCGAGCTCTGGCGTCCGGCGGTCGATTCCGGGGAACTGAAATTCCGCTTCCTCGTCACCGATGCCAAAGCCGATCTGCCGCGACTCGCCGCCGAACTCGAACAGCCGCCCGTGGTGCTCACGGTGTCGCCGAGTAAGGGCAAACAAAAGCGCACAGGTTCGCTGATGGAACTCACACCTTCATCGGTGAGACTCTTAGCGCTCAAGCGCGCCGAGGATGGGCGCGGCTTTATCCTGCGCGCACAAGCCGCTCCGGGCAAAGCAGTGAAAGTCACCGTGCTCTGTCTCGGCAAGAAGATCCAACTCGGCGCATTGAACGGCGGCGAGATCGCGACCTGGAAACTGCAAGAATCGAAGACCGGATGGAAGGCCGTGCGTTTGAAACTGCCAGAATAACGAGAACTGAGATTTTCCGCATGACCAAAACTGAAAAACACGCACAAGCGCTATCCCGTCGCAAAATCACCCATGAATAAAACACTGGAAAAACTCCGGGCCAAGTCCCCGGTCACCATCGTCGCCGTCGGCGACTCGAACAATGTGATCTGCGGCCACACCAAGGGTCGCTTCAACTGGTTTCACCACTTGCACCTCGGCCTCTGCGAGACTTTCGGCGACGGCTTCATCTACATGATCAACTCTGCCGTCTGCGGCAACACGGTCACCAAGGAACTCACGCGCATGGAACAGGACATCCTGCGCTTCAAGCCCGATCTGGTGATCGCCTCCTTCGGCATCAATGACCAGGGCATGGGTCTCGGTCGAATAGATGAGTTCCGTGAGAACTACCGCGCGTTCATCCATCAGGTCCAAGGAGTGGGGGCTGAACTACTGCTGCGCACTCCCGCACCCAAGGTCTTCGGCTATGGTTACGGCGATGCCTTGCCGCCGGGAGCCAAGCAGGGCGAACCGTGGGCGGGCGAAGGCGGCGTGATCGGCGCCTTCAGCGATGCCATCGTCGAGCTCGGGCGCGAATCCGGCAGCGTCGTCTGCGATCACTATACCGCATGGATGAAACAGGAGTTTCCCGCAGTGCAGCCGACCCACAGCTATCAGGGGATTTTCTGCCGCTACGCCGACACCCTGCACCTCAATGCGCAGGGCCATCTCGCGATGTTCCGCGAACTGGCCCCGCACTTCGGGATTCCGAAACACTTCACCTACGAGGAGGCAATCTAACGCCGCTCTAAATCACACACAACCACTCATCCACACGCATTTTTCCATGATCCCAAAATCCACACTCTGCCTCGGGCCGTTTTTTTACGGCTACATCATCGAAGTCCTTCCCCACCCCTCCGAACCGGAGACCATTTTTGCCCGCAGTGATGTCGGCGGTCTCTTTATTAGTCGCAACGGAGGAGATTCCTGGGATGTCCTCTACCGAGGGGTGGCACCGTCCCTGCTCGACCAACCCCCGACGCATCGTTTTGCGGGCGATTATGTTTACCACGGGCACCTTTACGACGGACGCTACGCCTGTTCGGCACTTGCCATTGATCCCCACGATCACAATCACATGCTGATGGCGACGGGATTTGTGGGGAACTATGTTGAAGAGCCCCGGCGCGAGGCCCCCGGTGTGGCTTTCGGGGAGCTGTATCAATCCCGGGATGGGGCGGCAAACTGGACTCGTATCTCGGATCGATTCGTTTTGGATGCCGCCGGGCAGAATTCCCGCACGCATGGCAACTTGATCGCCTTTCATCCGCAACGCGAAGGTGAGGTGTGGATGGCCACCAGTTTCGACGGCCTTTTCGTTTCCAAAGACGGGGCCACGACATGGCAATATGTGGGGCTGCGCGGGCGCAATCTGCACAAGATTCTTTTCGATCCGCTGAATCCGGACCGTTTGGTCATCGCCATCAGCGTGGCTCCCTCCTACTGGGGCATTGCCAACGCGGGGGGCTTGGCCTTGGTCGAGACGACGACCGGTCAGATCAACGAAGAGCCGAGCCTTGCAGGGAAAAATGTGCGCGGCCTGACATTGCACGCCGGCGGATGGTTGGCAGCCTGCAACATCGAAGGGATCTGGGCTTCGCGTGGCGCAGGTCATGCATTTGAACAAATCAGCAATGGATTGGATTTGTCGCTTGGTGCGAACGATCCTCTCTACATGAGTTGGAATACCGTCGCCGTGGATCCTCGCCAGCCCGATGATCTTTATGCCTCGGCCTTCAAGAGTTTTTCCAAAAGCAAAGACCGAGGGAAAACATGGGAAACAAGGCATGCAAAAGACCTCAAGGTCGATGTTTCCGGCACTCATGTTGATGCCACGGAGTTTGGGTCGGCAAGTTCCTCGATTCTCGTTTCCCCGCATCACTCAGGACGCATTTATCTCACCGACTTCTACGGTGTCTGGCGCAGCGATGACGACGGTGCTTCTTGGCGCGCGTGCAGGAAAGGCCTCGTCAACACATGCGCAAAGCGACTGTATGCCCTGCGGAGCAACAAGCGGGAAAGCCGCGTTGCCGCGTTGATGACCGATGGGGGCATCAAGATTTCCGATGTCGGGGCAAACCGGGTCATTCGCGTGAGCGGGCAATTCAACGCCGGCGCACTATCCAAGCCGATCGAAACGCCGGAAGAAGTCCAGCAACTCTCCTCAGCCGCCAGCAGTCTCGCCCAGCATCCGCAAGACACAAACATCCTCTATGCGTGCCAGAATTCTGGGCAACACGGCATTTATGGCATGGGGCTGCTGCTCAAGTCGGAGGATGCGGGCGCCACCTGGAAGCCTTCCAACAAAGGTCTTCCCCGAGGGTTGGCATGGTTCCGCGATGTGGTCGTGGATCCGTTTCGTCCATCCACGGTGCTCCTGACCAATGGCTTCAAAGCCCACCAAGGCGGCGGCATTTATCGTTCGCTCGACGATGGATCATCATGGGAACTGATCCACAATGAAATCCTCCGCGGCAGCGCCGTGAAAGCCGGCCCGGCTTCCGACGCGAGTCCGCTCTCGCACCTCGCCGAGCGCGACGATACGCATCAAGGCATTGATTTTTACTCGCAGGTTCGCTCCTCGCTGGATCGCTCCCTCATCGCCGATCCCCAAGTTGAAGGACGCTACTACACGGCAAACCGCATCGCCGGGGTTTTCCAGTCGGACGACCGTTGCGAGACCTTTAGCGACATCACGGCCAACCTGCCCCTCCTGCAATGCCCCGGCCTCGCCTCGATGCATTTTTCCCCGAAACTCGGCAAGCTTCTCGTCGGCACCTACGGCCAAGGAGTGTGGGTGAGGGAGAGTGAATCCCTGTGGACGCACTTGGACACCGGCCGCTACCGCTCCGCAACCGCCTTTGCGGAAGACAACACCGGCAGAATCTACACCGGCTTCTCGGCTCATTGGCATTCCCCCTCCGATGCGGGGATTCTCTTCAGTGATGACGGCGGTGCAACATGGCAGGTGCTCGACACTTCATGGCTGCCGAATCATTTGATCTCCTGTCTCGCGGCGGACGAATACGAACCCTTCCTCTATATCGGAACAATCGGCAACGGGCTTTTCAAAGCGTGTCTTTAATGAAAAGTCCGGCTTTCCAGTATGAGAAAAGCCCGATTCCAATAAAAACCGTAAAAGTCACGGTGATATGAAAAGCAAGTATGTGCTGGATATGGTTCACCACAATCCGGGAGAACCGCGATACGACAGCCGCTACAATGATCCGGCGGTGCTGAAAGCCATGGGATACAATGGCAAGGTGTATTCATTGTTTGAATCGCCGGTGTTGGCCGTCGACTGGAACGCTGTCGAACCGGGCTTGTTCGAAGGCGATAGTGAAGCCTGGAGAGAGGAACTTGCGGACCGATTGAAAAGGGAGTTTCAAAACTGCAAGAAACAAGGGCTCAGCGTGTTTGCGATGAGCGACTTGGTCTTGTTTCCCAAGAAACTGGTCGAGAAATACGGGCAGGGCGCAATTTTCGGCGATGTCAGCAATCCCTTCAGCATCAGGTATCTGAAGGTTCTTATCGAATTGATCTTCACCCAATTCCCCGAAATGGACGGATTGGTGGTTCGCATCGGCGAGACCTATCTGCATGATGCGCCGTATCATGTCGGGCTCATCAACGACAAATGCGACGCGCAGAAGACGATCGCTCCCTTGGTTCAGCTTTTACGCGACGAAATCTGCGTGAAACACGACAAAGAGTTGATCTTCCGCACCTGGGCGGCGTTCGATGAAGGCCTTGACGCTTATCTCCATGTGTCGGAAGCGGTCCAAACTCACGAAAAGCTGACCATTGCAATCAAGCATTGCGAACAGGATTTTCATCGCGGCAATCGATTCAGCCGGATCATCGGGCATGGCAGCCACAAGCAACTCATCGAGGTCCAATGCTCACGGGAGTATGAGGGCAAAGGTGCCTATCCGAATTATCTGGCCCACGGGATCATCCATGGTTTTGAAGAGCACAAGGGAGAAGCCCTCCCATCCATCGGCGAGTTTGTAAAAAACAAACCCGGGTTATTTGCCGGCATCTGGACCTGGACGCGGGGAGGCGGTTGGGAAGGCCCCTACATCGACAACGAATTCTGGCCCGATCTGAATGCATGGGTCCTGGCTCAATGGAGCCTCGACACAACCAAGACCGAAAAGGAACTGTTCAGCGACTATGCGACTGCGCGCATGAACTTAACCCCGGCGGATGCGGACATGTTTCACGAACTCTGTTTGTTGAGCGAAAAAGCCATCATCAGGGGCAAGAACACTCTTCTCGGCATTCTGAACCCGTGGTGGTCCCGTGACGAATACATCGGGATTCCTGATCTGCCTCCTGTGGAAGTGGACAAGTTCCTGGCAGAGAAAGCCGAAGCGGTGGCGATGTGGAAAGAGATCGTGCGACTTGGAAGTGAAATCAGGTTTCCCGATGCTGAAACCGGTCATTTCATTCAGGTATCCAGCCAATATGGTTTGTGCATTTACCAGATCTACGAAGTTGTCTTCAATTCGAAGGCTGGAAAATGCAGTTCAGAACTCATCGATCAATACGACCAGGCTTGGGAGAATCTGGAAAAACTCAAATTGGATCCGGCTTGCCCAACCTTGTATGATCGCGCCCTTGTCCGCCGTCTGCCGGATCTGACCCCTGCCAATGAACTGGTGGAGAAATATCGCAACAAGAATTGAACACGACACTCATGACAGCACACCGCCAAATCCACCTTGATTTCCACACGCCCGCCGGAGTGACGGTCGGCGACAAGTTCCATGCCGCTGAATTTTTCGACACACTCGAAGCGGCAAAGGTCAATTCGATCGCGGTCTTCGCGAAGTGCCATCACGGCTATTCCTACTTCGACACGAAGGTCGGCACGCGTCATCCGGGCTTGGGCTTCGACCTGCTCGGGCAAATGGTTGCGGAATCCACCAAGCGCAAGATGCCGGTGCTCGCTTACTTCAGTCTCAATGTCGACGAGGTCTTCGCAGAAGCACATCCGGAACATGTCGCACAGTTCCGCGACGGCAAGCCAGTCGATACGCAGCTCCTGCAGGATGGCTCGGAGCTTTACTGGCGCTGGCTCTGCCCGAACCGCGGATCGTGGTTGGAAACTTTCTTCTTCCCGCATGTCGAGGAATGCCTGCGCCTGCATCCGGTGGACGGCATCTTCATCGACATGGCCGGCTACCTGCCCGGCAGTTGTTTCTGCGATGATTGCCTACGCTTGATGACCGAGCAGGGGATCGATCCGAACAACGACACTGCGCACCAGCAATTCAACTCCGCCACGCACGATCGTTTCGCCCGCGAGTTGCGTCGCCGTATGGATGAGATTCGGCCCGGGCTTCGTTTGGAGATCGGTTGCTACAATGCCTTCGGTGAGGCGGCCAAGGCGAAGGGCGTGGCATCGGATTTCTATGCCGAGACGCTGCCGTTCCAGACCGGCTGGCTGGCCTTCCCACTGCTTGGCCGCTACCTCTCCAACACCGGAGTTCCCGTGACGGGCATGACCGGTCGCTTCCTCAAAAACTGGGGCGATTTCGGCACGGTTGTTTCACCGGCACAGATGAAGTATCAGGTCGCCACCCACCTCATGGTCGGCGCCTCATCCTGCATCGGCGATCACATGCATTGCAACGGGGCCTTGGAAAAAGCCGTTTATCAAACGATCGGCGAGGCCTACACCTTCCTCGAACCCCGGCAACCCTGGTGCGTCGGTATGCAACGCCTTCGCGAGGTGGCGATCCTTGTTCCTGATGGCGTTGAAAGCGCAGCGATGGCCGCCGCAAAAGGCAGCGGTGCCTCGCTCTTCGATACGCTCTACGGCGCGGTCAAAATTTTTATCGAGGAACACATCCAGTGGGATGTCGTCGATGCCTCGATGGACTGGAGCGATCTGCGTTCGCTCGTCGTTGCCACGCCGCCCACCAACGAAGTGGCCCTCAGCAAACTCGAAGCCTTCGTCGCAAGTGGAGGATCATTGTTCGTCGATCCGAGCGCCATCCTCACCACAGCATCCTTCGCTGCGCGCTGGCATGCCTTGCTTGGAATCAAGAGCGCCAAGCATGGCGAACATCCCGGCACCTACTACACGGCCAGCGGGCGCATGGCCAAGGGTCTGCCTGACATGGCACATTATGTCCATGCTCCAGGCTTGGAGCTCAAGCCGGCGACCGGAAGCAAGGTCCTCGCGCGCATGAAAACGCCACCCTTCGTTCGCAGTCGCGAACATTTCTACGGTCATTTCCACGGGCCCGACATCCTCGATGCCGGAGCGGCGCTGGTCTCATCGCACGACGGACGCGTGATCGTGTTTGCCCAACCGCTTCTCGCCGCCTACTTGCACACCGGCTACCACGCGCACCACACGCTGCTGCGCAATGCGTTCGAGAAACTTCTGCCCGAGCGATTGCTCCGCACCGATGCACCGGGCCAACTCGAGATCACCCTCGGCAAAAAAGACGGCAAGATCGTCCTCCAGATGCTCCCTTTCATCGCCGACCGCCGCGATCGCAATTCCTTCGAGTCGCTCAACGAACAGATCCCGATCGGCGGATTCTCTATCACGCTTTCGGCAGACCACGAGATTGCAAAGATCCGCAACCCCATCACCGGCCAAGAGCTGAAATCCCGCACAACCACCCAAGGCCTGCGCTTTCGACCAAAGCCAGTCCGCGAACACACTCTGCTGGTGATCGAATAAAAGAGTTTTTCGTCACATCACCTCGCGCTGCCGCATGCGGTGGGCGCGTGGCGTTATGCCTTGATGGGCGCGGAAGCAACGGTGGAAGTAGGAAAGGTTCTCGAATCCGCAAACCGCCGCCACCTCGGTGACCGGCAGGGTGGTTGATTCGAGGAGCCTCGTGGCGTGTTCCAGTCGGCGGGCGTTGACCCATTCTGTCGGTGAAGTGCCGCAGTGTTTCTGCATCGTGCGCGCCACATGCTCCGGAGAGCGGCCTGCAAGCTGGAAAAAACGGTGCACGCCACCTGCCAGATCATCAGTTGATCCGAATCGACGAATGGCATTTTCAAGCCAATCCGGGCAATCGCTGTGGGCCTCGTGACTCCTTCCGAGCAAACGAAAGAGGGTGAGCAAAAAACTGTCGATGGTGAGTTGATCGCGCGAAGCATGCCTCAACCGTGCGCACTCCTCGCGCAAGGCCGCGCGCTGGTCCGCATCGAGCGTTGTCGTGAATGGCAAAACCCCATCCACCCAAAACCACACCGCCTTTTCCGGAAAATAAGTGCGCCGCAGACGCTCAAGCGTGTCGCGGGGAAAGGCAACATTCTCAAGACGGAAAACCTCTCCAGACAAGCTCAGCAAAGCATGGCGATCGCTCGGGCGTATCATTGCGATGTCGCCGGCCTTCAACTCCACACGCTTGCCATTGATACGGTGAATTCCCTTCCCCTCCTCGACCCACAGGACCTCCGCAAAATCGTGCCCGTGATACGGGATGGGCATGCGCTGCTCATCCAGAGCCACGGAGAGGTGGAAGGCGTGCCCATCGGCAACCAATTCATACCAGCGCTTAGTCATTTATCAGCACAGTGCATAAAAAAGGCATTTGTGTGCAAGAAACATCACCATCGGTCATTTAGTGTGCACACGGTTCCACCACCTATGAAAATAACAAACACCAAAACATTCCTCGTCGAAGGGCTCAAATACAACTGGACCCTGTTCAAGATCGAAACCGATTCCGGCATTCACGGCTGGGGCGAAGCCACGAACTGGCCCGGTTCACCCCTCATTGAAGCGGCCTGCAAACATGTCGGCGATTTCATCATCGGCCAGGATGCGCGCCGACTCGATTATCTCTGGACCAAGGTCTATCGCGACATGAACTGGCTCGGCCAGGCGGGTCCGCTCCTTTCGGCCATCAGCGCGATGGATATCGCCCTCTGGGACATTAAGGGCAAAGCCGCTGGCATGCCCGTTTACGATCTTCTCGGTGGCCTCTATCGGAAGAAAGTCCAACTCTACGCGAACTACTGGTTCACCGGCGGAGGTCACTCGCCCGAGGACTATGCGCGCCAAGCCAAGGAGACAGTGGCCAAAGGCTTCACGGCCCTGAAATTCGATCCCTTCGCTCATGTGAACTACTGGTATGGCGAGGATTTGAGCGACAACAACGGCCTTACCGAAAAACAAAAGCAACTCTCCATCGATGTCGTCGCCGCCGTAGCCAAGGCCGCAGGCCCCGAGGTCGCCATCGCCATCGAGACGCATGCCTTCCTCAATGGCCCGACCGCCGTGGAAATGGCCAACCGCCTCGCGAAGCTCGGCTTCAACTGCATGTGGTATGAGGAACCCGCCCTGCCGGAATTCCCCGACTCCATTGCCGATATCCGCAGAAAAATCACGCTGCCCGTCTGCGTCGGCGAGCGCCTGCACAGCCGCTTCATGCTCCGCGGAGTGCTGGAAAAACAGGCTGCCGACATCGTCATGCCGGACATCACCCGCTGTGGCGGCATCAGCGAAATGCGCAAGATGGCGAATCTCGCCGAGACCTACAATGTCCCGATCGCTCCGCACAACCCGAACGGCCCGATTTCAACCATCGCCTCGGCCCACACGATGGCTACCGTGCCGAATTTCTTCCGCCAGGAATTCATGGTGAACGATGTGCCGTGGCGCGACGGATGCCTCTCGCATCCGCTGCCGGTTTCCAATGGATTCTTCGAGATGCCCGACCGTCCCGGACTCGGCTTCGACATTGATGAATCCGTCATCTTGGCCCATCTCGGCCTGCGCACCCGTCCAACCGACCGCACTTTTTACATCTAATGAATACCCATTGGAAATCCGACGAGGAGTTCTTCGCTCTCAGTCGCAGCGAACTCTACACCGCTGTCGTTGGTGACATCATGGACATCCTCGGCCACAAGCGCCAATTCCTGCCACCATGCATTCAACCGCTTCGCGATGACATGGTCGTGATCGGCCGCGCCATGCCGGTGCTGGAAATGGACGATGAAGGCGGTGAAGGCCCGGGCCGCCAGAGTGCGGTTGTGAACCGTCCGTTCGGCCTCATGCTTTCCGCGCTCGATGATCTCAAGCCCGGCGAGGTTTATGTCTGCTCCGGTTCCTCACCCGCCTACGCGCTATGGGGCGAGTTGATGAGCATGGCGGCAACGAATCGCGGTGCCGTCGGCTCGGTGGTCAATGGCTACTCGCGCGACACGAAAGGCATCCTGGCACAAAATTTCGCCTGCTTCTCGATGGGCCGTTATTCGCAGGATCAACGCCCGCGCGGCAAGGTCGTGGATTTTCGATGCACCATCAAATTCGGCGATGTGACTGTGCGCCCCGGCGACATTGTTTTCGGCGATCTGGACGGCGTTTGCATCGTGCCAAAGGAAATCGAAACCGAAGTCTTCACCCAGGCCTTTGAAAAAGCCCGTGGCGAAAAACGCGTCTTTGAGGCTATCAAAGGGGGCATGAAGGCCCAGGAGTCTTGGGACAAATTTGGAATAATGTAATTATGAAACCTAAAATCCTCATCACTAACTATGTCCCCGACGACCATCTCGAGCCGTTGCTCGGGTTGGCGGAAATCATCAAAGGCCCGTCTGGTGGGCCGATGTGCTCGCGCGAGGAGGTTCTCGCCCTCGCGCCCGAGCTTGTCGGCATCATCAACCAGCACGAACTCGCGGTGAACCGGGAACTCCTCGCTGCAGCACCGAAGCTGCGCATCGTTGCGAATGTGGCCATCGGTTACAACAACCTCGACATCGCCGCACTCGATGAAGCGGGAGTTTGGGCCAGCAACTGCCCCGATCCCTTCAGCGAGCCCGCCGCCGATCATACCATTGCGCTATTGCTCGCGGTTGCCCGCCGTGTGCCCGAAGCCGATGCCTATGTGCGCAGCGGTCAATGGGCGAAGGATGGATTCCAGCCCGGTCCGTGGGATGGCATGCTGCTCGGCGGAAAAACCATTGGCATCGTCGGCTTCGGCCAAATCGGCCAAGGAGTAGCCAAGCGCGCCGAGGCCTTCGGCATGCGCGTTATTTTCCACAACACCAGCGGACAAAATGATCCCCGCTATCGCACGCTCGAGGCCCTCCTCGCCGAATCCGATGTGGTGAGCCTCAATTGCCCCTTGGTGCCCGCAACGCGTCACCTTCTCAATTCGCAAAGCATCGCGCTGATGAAACGCGGCGCAATCGTGATCAACATGGCACGCGGTCCGGTGATCGATGAAAACGCGCTCGCTGCGGCTCTGGCCAGCGGCCATCTCGGCGGCGCCGGCATGGATGTCGCCGAGAACGAGCCGCAAATCCACCCCGGTCTCCTTGCGCAAAAGAATGTCGTCTTCAGCCCGCACATCGGCGGTGGCACGGTCGAAAGCCGCAAGCAAGCACGCCTCACTTGCGCCCGCAATGTCGCCGAAGTCCTGCAAGGCCGCCCGCCACTCAACCCTGTGAATCGTCCAGTGATCTCGTAGTTGATCCCGGATTAGCCAATCGAGGGTTGCGGATGCTTTTAAGCTCCGCGCGGCAGCGCGCTCGTTGATTCAAGGTAGGGTCGACGCGCCGCCGCTGACCCATTTGCGCGGCAACGCCGCCATTTTATCCAGCAGAGACGCCGCCTTGAGCCTGAAGTTTGGGACGCCAAGGGCCTGGCGATCCCTACCTGGGAATTACGAGGACGCCGCTTGGCGGCTGAAGAATGGGCCATGCAAGATGAAGTCCCAATGTCACGCCGTAGCCGCAAAGCGCATAGGCGGACCCTAAAAAAAATGATTCTGCCGTCCATGGTTTTGTCAAAAACTCCTCAATGAGTGTTTTGACAAAACCGCCGTGTTCAACTTATTTGTTAAACATGCAAAGCATCTCCTCGAGAGACCTCGTTCACCGCTCCAAGGAAATTCGCAAGCTCCTGTCGGCCGGTCAGACTCTTCGTTGGACATCGCACGGGGTGCCTGTGGCTTTGATTCAACCGGCAACTGCTCAGGTTCCTCTTGCCAAGCCGGATTGGATTTCTCGCGCCCGTGCCGCCGGTGCGGTCAATAGCAGACACCCTTCTATTGCTGACACTGTTTATGAAGACCGCAGCTGACCTTTATTGCGATGTCCAAAGTCTATTTTGACACCGGTGCGCTTGTGAAACTCTACATCTTCGAACCCGGAAGCGCTTTTGTGCAACGCCAAGCGCAGAAAGCCCGCTCCATTCCCCTCAACCAACTTCAGGAAACCGAACTTCGCAACGCCATTCATGCGGCGATCGGTCGAAAGAGCATTCCGAGCGCTGCTGGACTCTTGGCCCTTGCACACATCGACTTGGACACCAGCAACGGAATTCTATCCATGGAAATGCTGGATTGGCCGGTCGTTTGGAACCGCGCAGCCCATCTGGCCCGCCTTCATACAAGGAAACTCCTCTGCCGCACGCTTGATATCCTTCATGTTGCCGCGGCAGAGGCGTGTGGTGCCGATCTGTTGGTGACAGGCGACAAACGTCAGTTCAAACTCGCCAGCGTCGTTGGATTACCGGCAGTTCTTGTGCCCGAATCGCAGAAGTCTTTGCAGGGCTGAGAAGTTTTGATTTCTCCTCGTTCTGGTCGTTTCACCTTAAAGGGGCGGCATATTAGGCCCTCTCAAAATGTGCTTCATCGCTCCTGAAGGGAGCACGCTCGCCTCTCCGAGCCTGAGTGCGGCTGAAAATGGGTCATGCGAGGACGATTAACCCAGCGTCACGCCGTAGCCGCAAAGCGCATAGGCGGATCCCCCCAAAAAAAAATGATTCTGCCGTCCATCGTCCTTTCGAAGCTCTGCGCCCCAACTTGTCAAAATCGTCACCTTCCTTCTTTTGACATTGCGCGTGTGCCTTCCAACGATCTGCTCCATGTCTCGGACTGAGAATCCTCTTCACCAACCCCACGACAAGCTCGTCAAGTCCACCTTCTCGGACCCCGAGAACGCCCGGGCCTTTCTGCAAGCTAACCTCCCGCGCAAACTCGCCCGCCGCATCGACTGGAACTCGCTGACCCTCGTCAGCGGCAGTTTCATCGCCCCCGAATTCGCCGCGAGCTCGAGTGACCTCCTCTTCACTTCGAAAATCGACGGTCAGCCCGCCTTCCTCTACATCCTCTTCGAGCATCAAAACCAGGAAGATCCGCTCATTGGTCTGCGCCTGCTCACCTACATGGTCCGCATCTGGAGCGATTACCTCCGTGCCAATCCCGGAGCCACGAAACTCCCGCCTATCCTGCCGCTCGTCCTTGCGCAGGACAACAAACCGTGGAAAAGTTCCACCCGCTTCGCTGACCTCATCGACATTCCCGAAGGGGCAGGGGAGATGAAAAAACACATCCCCGACTTCGAATTCCAGCTCGTGGAGTTGTTCCGGATGCCGTTCGAAAAAATCCTCGGCACACCGATGGGCATCCTCACGCTG
>JBIIUB010000032.1:0-25621 GCA_044340205.1 Terrimicrobiaceae bacterium | reverse complement strand
TCCGACAGCTGGGAAACCAAAGACAACGACCTCGACAGATGGTTCCCGCATCAAGGCCTCTCCTCTCGCGAAGAAAATCGCGCTTGAGCGCGGCGTTGATCTTTCAGGCGTTCAAGGAACAGGTCCTAGAGGCCGTATCGTCGCTGCGGATGTGCCTGCCACGGCATCGGCACAAGCCCGCAGTGCCGCTCCCGCAGCACCTCGCATCGAAGTTCCCTTTTCGGACTCCGACACCAAGACTCCTCTCTCCGGAATGCGCCGGACGATTGCCGAGCGTCTCCTCGCGAGCAAGACACAGATTCCGCATTTCTATCTTTCCATCGAGATCGACGCGGCCCCGCTTGCCAAACTCCGCAAGGATTTGAACGCCGCCGCCGAGGCAGCAGGAACAGCCAAGGTGACCGTGAACGACTTCATCCTCCTCGCCGCCGCACGCGCCGCGAAGCAGCACCCGAAAGTCAACGCGGCATTCGCAGGTGATTCCGTCGTCGAATACGGAAGCGTCAACCTCTCTGTCGCCATCGCTGTCGAGGATGGGCTCATCACGCCAGTCATCCGAGATGCACAAAACCTCTCACTCCGCGAAATCAGCACTGCAGTGAAAGATCTCGCCGTGCGAGCCCGCTCGAAAAAAATCAAACCTGAGGAATATCAAGGCGGCACTCTCACCATCTCAAACCTCGGCGCCTATGGCATTGACAGCTTCTACGCGATCATCAATCCACCGCAGGCAGCCATCCTAGCAGTCGGGGCGATTGTGAAAAAACCTGTCGTCAACGCACAGGATCAAATCGTCGCCGGACAGCGGATGACGATTTCGCTGAGCGGGGACCATCGTGTTGTGGACGGCGCCGCAGGCGCGGAGTTCCTCGCCACGATCCGCAAAAGCCTGGAGTCACCCACAAGCCTACTTTTTTAAATTATCAAAATGCAGTTGCGGTCCGGAGATCCGGACGCTAAACACAACACCCTTTTTTACGCTCACCAACCACACATGAATCATAAAGGAAGAATCGTTCAGGTCATCGGCCCCGTTGTCGATGTCGAGTTCAGCCCAGCAGACGGTGCTCTGCCCAAAATTTACGACGCGCTCGAAATCGACTTCGAGGTCGGCGGCGAAAAACAGAATCTCACACTCGAAGTGCAACAGCACCTCGGTGAACACTGGGTTCGCTCGATCGCCATGAGTTCCACCGAAGGTCTCACACGCGGCATGGAAGTAAGCTCTCTCGGCACTCCAATCTCTGTCCCCGTCGGCGAAGGCGTTCTTGGACGCATATTCAATGTCACAGGCCAGCCGACCGATGGACGCGGCCCCGTGCCCCACGAGAAAAAATATCCCATCCACCGCAAAGCCCCTCCTCTTTTGGAGCAGGACACCAAAGCACAGATTCTTGAAACCGGCATCAAGGTCATCGATCTCATCTGCCCATTCACCAAGGGCGGCAAAGTGGGCGCCTTCGGTGGAGCCGGCGTCGGAAAGACCGTCGTCATCATGGAGCTGATCAACAATATCGCCAAAGGCCATGGTGGATATTCCGTTTTCGCCGGTGTTGGCGAGCGCACCCGTGAGGGTAACGACCTTTACGCTGAGATGAGCGAGTCTGGCGTTATCGTGCAGGACGATCTCTCCAAATCGAAAGTAGCGCTGGTTTACGGCCAAATGAACGAACCTCCAGGCGCCCGTCTTCGCGTGGCCCTCTCAGCCCTTGCCATGGCTGAGTATTTCCGCGACGAGAAGAATCAAGACGTCTTGCTCTTCATCGACAACATCTTCCGCTTCTCCCAGGCAGGCGCCGAAGTCTCTGCCTTGCTTGGCCGCACGCCGAGCGCCGTGGGTTATCAGCCAACCCTCGCTGCTGAAATGGGCGACTTGCAAGAACGCATCACCTCGACCACGAAAGGTTCGATCACATCGTTCCAGGCCGTTTATGTGCCTGCGGATGACTTGACGGATCCAGCTCCGGCGAACACCTTCGCCCACTTGGACTCCACAATCGTTCTCGAGCGCTCGATCGCCGAATTGGGCATCTACCCTGCGGTGGATCCCCTCGCCTCCACATCCAAAGCCCTCGCGCCGGACATCGTCGGTGAAGAGCACTACAATGTGGCACGCGGCGTTCAGCGTGTGTTGCAGCGCTACAAAGACTTGCAGGATATTATTGCCATTCTCGGCATGGACGAGCTTTCGCCCGAGGACAAACTCACCGTCTATCGCGCCCGCAAAATCCAACGCTTCCTGTCGCAACCGTTCCATGTGGCGGAAATCTTCACTGGCACGAAAGGCCAGTATGTTTCCACCGCTGACACGATCCGCGGCTTCAAGGAAATCCTCGAAGGCAAACATGACGATGTTCCTGAAGCCAACTTCTATATGAAGGGCGGCATCGACATGGTGAAGGAATCCTAATCCCATGCTCCGGCTCGAAATCGTCACTCCCGAGGCGAAAACCTACTCCGATGATGTGGATTCCGTCGTGATTCCCGGCATCGATGGCGAACTGGGCGTGCTTCCCATGCACGCCCCGGTCATGACATTGCTCGAGCCTGGAGAACTACGCGTTCTCAAGAGCGGCCAGGAACTCCGCTTGGCCGTCGGCGAGGGCTTTGTCGAAATCACTCCCGAAAAAGTGGCCGTCCTCACGGACATGGCTGTGAAGGAGAGCGACATCGACGAATCCGCCGCCGAGGAGGCAATACGCCGCGCCGAGCAAGCCATGTCAGGCGAGAAGCTCAGCAACGAGGAATACGCCGCAAACAACGCCGCCCTCCTCCGCTCCCTCGCCCTCATCAAGGTCAAGCGCCGCCGCCACCATGTCTAAGCTGGAGAAATCCTGCTTATAAGGTTAAAGCCTCACTTGCACTGGGAAACATGAGTGCCTTACTATTCGGTGACAACCTGAACCAACTCTCCGCCGATGTATTCAATGATCTCCAGTGACCTCAAAACGCGCCGCTTTTCTCAATCGGGCTACACCCTGTTTGAGATCATGTTGGTGCTCGGCATCATTGCCGTGCTCGTAGGTTCGGCGATTTATATGTTGGTGGGAAATATCGATGTCGCGAAAGAGCAACGCGTGGATAGCGATGTCGAGGCCATATCCATGCAACTCCGCACCTACGAGATGCTGAACTACCGCATGCCGTCCACTGAACAGGGGCTCAAGGCACTGGTCAACCAACCCACCACGGAACCGCGCCCCCGCAGGTGGAAACAACTCATGAAAACCGTCCCGATCGATCCTTGGGGCAATGAGTATGTCTATCGCAACCCCGGCAAGGGCGGTGCGGCTTTTGAAATTTACTCGCTCGGACCAGACGGCAAGGAGAGCGATGATGACGCCGGGAAAAACAAATAGCCTCTCTTGCCGAGGGATCACAGGCTTCGCGGCATACACACTTTTTGAAGTTCTACTCGCTCTCGGGATCATCGCCGTCCTTCTGGGAGTAACGGTTCCACTTATTACCAGTTCTTGGAGCCCATCCCCTTCGGAAGCAATTGTCCAAGAAATAGAAAAATCTGTTCAGGCAACACATTCCAAAGCCGTTGAAACCGGCGAGGCCCGCCAAATTCGACTACTGGATTCCGGGCTCCAATCCGAGAGGGACTTGCCATCCGCCAAATTGCCGAAGGGTTGGAAACTGGAGTTGCGGCGTTTCACGGAAAATCGTTTTCGCAAACCGCAGAAAGTCGAATTCTGGGGATTCAACGGAGCAGGCATCTGCGATCCTCTCGAGTTGCGTCTCGTCGGCAAGGATGAGTCGATTGTTTTGAAATTCGATCCTCTCACCGCCTTGATTCTATCGGATGAAAACTAAAGCCTTCACTCTGTTCGAGGTCTTGATCGCGCTCGGGGTCTTTGCGGTGGCGGTGACGGGTTTGGCTCTGGCGCTTCAATCGGCAGTGGATGCCGCACTGAACGCCCGTTCCCGAATGTTGGCCCGGACGATGATTGAATCGCGTCTTGCCTCTGCCATGGCCAACCCGCCACTCGATGGACGCCGCGAAATCGATGGTCGCACGAACAACGGCATCCATGTTTTGGAAACCTTCGAACAAGCGGAAATCCGCGACACAAACAATGCGATTCTACCCGGCATGTGGAGGCTCAAAGTCACAGCGGAGCCCGCGCGTGGAGGGATCAAAGAAATGGCCGAGATTCTGGTTTACCGTCCATGAGGAAAGCTCCCGCAAAAAGACGGGCGGGATTCACGCTCTTCGAAGTCATCATGGCCCTGATGATTCTGGGGTTATTGAGTGGAGCGGTTTATTCCATCGCCATGGCAGTACTTGAAACATCCAAGTCCGTCATGACGGAGCAATCCTCCGCGCGAAGGCTGGAAGGGTTTCTAAGAATCACCCGCGACGCGTTTCTCAACCTCCCGGCGGATGCCAACATTTCTCTCCGAATGAGCCAATCCTCATCCGGCGCCCCCGTGCCGGAATTGGTCTTCGCGGAAACTTCGGGAACATTCGGGGTTCCAAGCCTGGGCGGCGGTTCGCTGCTACTTGCTGCGCGCCCGAGAGCGGATGGTTCAAGGACATTTTCCATCCTGCGCGTTCCTGCGGAACTCGACACCTCCACCATGGAACGCCTCGTCGCAAAGGGCGACTGGATTCCCCTCCTGCCAAAGGTGAGCCGGGTGAAGTGGTTTTTTTTCAATGGAAACGAGTGGCTGGAGGAATGGCCGCAAGGTGGGGGAAGACCCCAGTTGGTTCGTCTTCAATTCTCCTATGATCCGATGGGCGCAGCGCCAATTGATGTGCAATTTTGGATTCCCCCTCTCGCGCCGCCACAAGCGCCGCCGGGCGATGCTGCAAAAAAAGAAAACAATCCGACTCGACCATGATCCGCCACTTCCATAGCCGCGCGATTGCTTTGCCAATGGTGCTCTGGTGCATCGCATTTCTGGCCGGTCTCGTGGTTTTGACAGGTGGTTTAGTGCGTGGTTGGATCGAGAGCGAATCGCTCGCGGAAAGAAAATTTGTGGCGCGTCAAATGGCCCTGAGCGGCATCGCGCTGGGATTGAACCCGGCCGTCGAAAATGGAAGTCCCCTCCTCCGCAAGGGCGACAAAAACACCGAGGGATACGAAGTCAAAATCACCAACGAGTCGGCGCTCCTGAATCCCAACTTTTGGATCCAATCCGGCAACCGTGCGATCTTCAATCGCCTCTTTGCAAATTGGGGCGCGAGCCTGGCTGAAGCCGAGGCAGCCATCGACAGCCTGCAGGACTGGATCGATGGGGATGATTTCATCTCGCTCAAGGGAGCGGAACGCGGCGAATACGAACGGGCTGGGAGAGCAGGATACCCTGCGAATCGGCCGCTTAAACATATTCGTGAAATGGAATCCGTTATGAATCTGGCTCCTCTTTTAGCCGGAAAGCAGGGCTGGCAGGAGGACTTCACTATTTGGTATAGTGGAAAAATCAGCATCCAACATGCGACGGAACCGATCCTTACAGCGCTCGCCGAGCTTACGCCCCAACAGTGCCAATCGCTCATCGAAATGCGCGTGGGCCGCGATGGCATTGAAAACACGACAGATGACCAGAAGCTGCAATCCATCGAGGCTGTGGCGGATTTATTGGGAGCAGGTGGGAACCAGCGGGCGGCTTTGTTGGAGTTTTTCGATACATCGGGAGATTTGCGCCGCATTGAGAGCACTGGTTGGTGCGGAGGTGTCTCGCATAAAATCGTCGTCATCGCACCGAATGGAGGCCCGGGGCAAATGATGAGTTGGGAGGAGCGATGAATCACCAAACCCCCGATGCAGTTCTCAGACCTGGCGCGGAAGGCTGGGAGCTCTGGAAATTCCCGGCCAAGGGACCCACGACTCTCGAAGAGGCTTTTACGGAAAAGTCGTTGGATTCATTTACCAACCTGCTTCTGGCGGTGCCTTCCCGCAGCGTTCTTTCCATGCCTTTGTGGATCGCTTCGCAGGGCGACCCTGCGGAATTGGCAGAACTTGAGCTTACGAGCCGACATCTGCTTCGGAAGGACGCTGAGGTTTATACTGTCCCTATTTTGGAAAAAGAGGGACGGTCGCTTGTCCTGGCACTGGCGGCAACGGATGACGAGACACCCCACGAATATCTCAAGAAGGCGAAGTGTTTTGAAATTCCCGCCCGACTGCTCGATCCCGCTGGTGCCGATGTGCTCGTTTGGAGGGAACAATCCACCCTCTGCTTCGCGATCTACCGCGAGGACAAATGCGTCTTCTTCGCGGCAACAGGGGATTCAAATCCCGGCACGGCTTTTTGCGGAGCGATAGCGCGCACGGCTATGAGGCTGAGGTCTGAGAGCGTCATCACGCGCATGCCGGCCAAGCTACGCCTGATCGGGGACTTTTTGGAAGCGGATGCCATTTCACTCGGACATGCGCTGCGCTTGGATTTTGAAATTGAAAAAAAGCTTCCTGCGCCAGTTCTGCCCGCCGTCTTGAGCGATGCCGCTCCACCGACCGCTCGGGCCGCCTTACTTTCCCGATCACGCCTGAAGCGTCTGGCCTCCATTGCAACCATGGGCTTGGCCATCTATGCGGTGATTTTGTTTTTTGTCGCCGCCGACCTCGCTTGGCAGCGGTTCCAATTGCACCGACTCAACAACGAACTGAAATCCATCGAAGCAGTCTCAACGAATGCCCAACAACTCGTGACCGAGTGGAAGCAATTTCGATCCGCCATCGATCCCCAAGCCTTCGCAATAGACCAACTCGCAGCTGTCGCGACCGAAATCCCAGGTGAACAGGTGCGCCTGACACAATACAACTACGATAAGGGCCGCCTCTCGATTGCCGGAGAGGCGACGGATGTCTCGCAGGCCTATGAATTTTTTGAGCGGGTGAAAAAAGCCCCGCTGTTGCAGGATTATGATTGGACCTCCGGCCAACCGCAATTGGCAGGCCGCAACAAGGTGAGATTTGAAATGGAAGGAGCACGACCCGATGCGAAAACTGGCGAAGAGTGAAACACGCTTGCTCCTGATCTTCGGCGCGGCCGTCTTTCTGGCGGTGAATCTTTTTGCCGTGCGGGCCTGGTTGAACCACCGGGCGGGCGTATTGGCAGCGATTTCAGAAGCGCGCTCCGCCATCTCCACATCCCGCTCCTGGATCACAGCCTCCGAGGCGCTGGAACCCGCACGGGAATGGATGCAACAGCACCCCTCGCCTAATGAAAAACAGGATGCCGCCAATACCGGACTCCTCAACACTGTGCGCAATATGGCTGAAAAATCAGGCCTCAAAATCGCGGAGGAAACGCTTCTTCCCGGCGAGGAGGCGGACGGCGCACGCGCGGCGGTTCTTCAAACGAAGATCACCGGCGCTTTCTCA
Source organism: Terrimicrobiaceae bacterium (assembly GCA_044340205.1). GTDB lineage: Bacteria > Verrucomicrobiota > Verrucomicrobiia > Chthoniobacterales > Terrimicrobiaceae > UBA967. The sequence goes on along the minus strand of JBIIUB010000032.1, from coordinate 18,284 downwards.
GGCGTGGCGACTTTTTTATTCGATATCCAAAATCCGACATCTTGGCGCTCGGTGGAAAAAATGATGATCCGAAGTGACAACGAACCGCCCAATGTGGTTGTGGAAATGGAAATCCGACAGTATTTCCGACCAGTTGAGCCGAACACCTCACCAACCGCCTCCGAATGAAAATCCCGCTAGCCATTCTCTTTTTTTCGGTAGCCTCTTTTCCGATCCATGCGGCGGGTGACGCTCCTTGGATGGAACAGCGTTCAATGGAAAAGTTTCAAGTTTTACTGAATCGCTCGCCGTTTTCGCTACCCACAGCAGAGGAAAGTGCACCGATGGCCGACCGTTTTTTTCTGACAGGGGCGGCCACTATCAACGAAGAGGCCGTAGTTTTTGTTTTGGATAAAAACACTCAGGTTCGCCACATGCTCGGTGCCAAGCCTGATCCTGCGAACAACCAACTCTTGGACTACAAGCCGGATTCAAATCCGAAAAACATGAGCGCCCGCATCCGTATCGAAGGGCAGGAAACGACCATTCGATACGCCGAACTGCCATCCGAAGCCCAACCTTCCCCGCAGGCTCCAATGAATCCCCAAATGCCCCAGCAGCCCGGAGTCCCACAGCAGCAGCCGGGTGCCGCAGCCGTTCAACCCGCCACAACGAATGGAAACGAACCCCCACGACGCGTCATCCGCCGCCGTGTGATTTCCGGCCAACCGCCAGCAGCACAGCCTGTCCCTAATCAATGAAAAGCCACTTCCTTCCTGTCATTCCCACTCTGCTTCTTTGTGCCATGCCGCTCGTGGCACAGGTGCCTCAAGTGTTGCCTCCGGGAGCGCCTGTCACCCCAACGCTCGCGCCACCGGCGCCCGCCAAGCAGCCCGAATCTGTCAGCATCACATTTCCGCGCAACTCGGTGCTGGATGTCATTTCCTTTTACGAAACACTCACCGGAAAGCGCATCATCCGCGACTCGAACCTCGCGGGTCAGGAACTCTCGATCATGGTCGCCAAACCGGTCAGCCGCGAGGATGCCATAGGGATCATCGAAAGCTCCCTGCTGATGAACAATTACAGCATTGTTCCGGTGGATGACCAAACGATCAAAATCCTCGGTCCGAGCCGCGCGCCGCGCACCGAGGGCCTTCCTCTCCTGAGCGAGGTTCAGTCCCTGCCGTCCGATGGCGACAAGGTGCTGAGCTTTTACAAGCCGCTCTCCTTCATTTCTCCGGAAGAGGCCATCGCCGTTGTGCAGGGCGTCGTGCAAATCAATGCCTACGGTTCCGTGGTTCCCGTTCCAAACACCAACGCGATCATTCTTACGGATAAAACCCCCGTCATCCGAAAAGCCCTCGGCATTCTGGACCTGATCGATGTCGAACCGGCCAGGGTCGTCACCGAGTTCGTTCAACTCCAGCGCGCCAATGCGGAACGCGTTGTTGAAATGCTGGACGAAATGTTCGGAAAGGAGGATCCCGCGAAGGCGAAAGGCCCCAACACCCAGCAGACTCCCGCGAATCCGCAAAATCCCGAAGCCCCTCAAGCCGCAGGAGCGGCCTCGGGCGCCCGCTACGAAAACCGCCTCATCTCCGGAAAAGCCAAATTCCTCGCTGACAAACGCACCAACCGCATCCTCGTCGTAACCCGCGTGGAAAATTACCGCTATGTGCGCGATGTCATTTCGCAGCTCGATTCCGCCGGAAACTTCGAGCAGCCATTCACACGAATACTGAACTATGTGCCGGTGAATGATGTCTTTCCCGTTCTCACAGACATGCTTTCGGATAAGGATTCTGAAACACAAAACGGCAGCAACCAAGGCTCCCAAGCTGGCTCGTCCAGCAATCCACTCAATCAGAACTCAAACAACAATTCCTCTGGAGGCCTTGGCGGCATCGGTGGCGATGGCATCAGCAAACCAGACCGCCTTGGCAGTGAATCCCAACAAGGAGCCCCTCAATCCGCCACCATTGGCGAAATTCGCCTCATTGCGGATAACAACTCGAATAGCATCATCATTTTTGGACCTCCGGAGAGCAAATCCCGCGCAAAGCAAATTCTCGATCTCTTGGATACCCGTCCCAAACAAGTCTACCTCGCCGTTGTCATCGGCCAACTCAGACTCAGCAAGGGCGTGGATTACGGCGTCAGCTACCTCATTCGCAACAAGGGGTTCACACCTCTGAACAACTTCCTTGGAAACAGCGATACCAGCGGCGTGGCGGCAACAGCTCTCAGCCCGAATATGCTTCCCGGAGGCGTCTTCCCGAATCCAGCCTCTATTGTAAACCCAGGCTCCCTCACCCCTGGGTTGTCCTCGCTTGCGGGTCTCACGGTTTATGGAACGATTGCCGACTCAGTGGATGTCTTTGCACGGTTCCTTGAGAATACCGACCGCTTCCGCACCCTCTCACGGCCTGTCGTCTACACGACAAACAACCGCAAGGCGACGATCCTCTCGGGTCAAAAAGTTCCCGTTCCCACCCAGTCCCTCACATCGGCCACAGGCGGCGGAATCAGCGGAAATGGAAGCGCCATCACCTCAAACATCCAATACCAAGATGTTGTTCTGAAACTTGAAGTCATTCCCCTGATCAACTCCGACCGTGAGGTTAATCTCATCATCGCCCAGACCAATGATAACGTGATCGGCACCGACACCATCTCCGGCAACAAGGTTCCTATTATTTCCACTCAGGAAATTACCACCAGCGTCCGCGTGCCAAACGGCGCCACCATCGTTCTCGGGGGTCTCATCTCCGAAGACAAAGAGCGGGGAGTGGAAGGTATGCCATACATCTCGGAAATTCCAGTCGTCGGTTCACTTCTCGGCGGCAGAACTCAATCCAAAGTGCGGAAAAATGAACTGATCGTGATGATCCAGCCATTCGTGGTGGACTCGAATCATGAGATGATGAAAGCGAGCTCCTACGAAGGAGACCGCTCGCCGCTCGGCCGCGATGGACAGTCCATGACGGCTCCTCTCGCCGAGCAGCACAATCCACCGGCCGTCTGGACGCCCACACCGCTGCCACCCGAGAAGAAGAAAAAATTCCGCTGGCCTTGGAGCAATGATCAATACAACTGACGACCTCCTCCGCCTGGCAGAACTCGCCGGCTTGAACGAGCCCGAGAAGTGCCGCGATGTGCTCGACCGCGCCGCTTTCGCGCAGCGGTCTCCCATTGCCGCGTTGCTCGATTCCAAGCTCGTTCAGGAATTGCCTTTACTCAAAGCCCTCGCCTCGGAACTCGGAATCCCTTGGCGCGAGGAGGAGGATGTCGCCCCGATCGAAAATGTGAGGGAAAAATTCCCCGCCCGGCTTGCACTGGGGCAGATTGTTTTACCAGAGGCCGCAATCCCCGGCGGCGAGTTGAGCCTCTTGACCTTCGATCCCTTCGATTACGCAACATGGCAGGCTGTGACCCAGCACTGGCACGGACCGGTGAGTCTCGTCATGACTTCTCGTAGCCGCCTTGTGGAGACGCTCAAGAAAACCTACGGCGTCGGCGCCGATACCTTTGAAGAACTTCTTGAAGGCCGTGAAGACGACCTGCCTGGGGGAGCCAAGGAAGAGATCAATGTAATCGACGAGGACGACTCCGAAGCCTCGGTGATGAAATTTGTGAACCAAATCCTGCGCGAGGGACTCCAGCAAGGGGCGACCGACATCCATTTCGAACCGCTCGGCCACGACCTCCGCATCCGCTACCGCATCGACGGCGTTCTCCAGGAGGTTCCCGTCCCACAGCGGATCAAGATGCTGCAGGACTCCCTAATCTCCCGCCTGAAAATCATGTCCGGTCTCGACATCGCCGAGCGGCGGCGTCCGCAGGACGGGCGCATCGCCCTCGAAATCGCAGGTGCACCGATCGATGTGCGTGTGGCCACCATTCCGAGCGTGAACGGCGAGAGCGTAAGCCTGCGACTTCTCGGCCAGCAGCAATTCGACTTCTCCGGACTCGGTCTCGACCCCGAAAATGAGAAACGCATCCGCAACCTCATATCTATCCCAAACGGCATCGTTCTCGTAACAGGCCCCACAGGCTCGGGAAAAAGCACCTCGCTCTACACTTTTCTGAGCGCCATCAATTCGATGGAGCGTCGCATCGTCACCATCGAAGACCCTGTCGAACACAAGCTGAACGGCGTGATCCAAATTGCCGTAAAACCCGAGATCGACCTGACCTTCGCCACCGCGCTGAGAAGCATTCTGCGCGGCGATCCAAACATTGTGATGGTGGGCGAAATGCGCGACCTCGAGACAACGGAAATCGCCATCCGAGCTGCGCTCACGGGCCACCTGGTCTTTAGCACGCTCCACACAAACGACGCCGTGGGCGGCATCACGCGTCTCTTGGATATGGGCGTGGAACCCTTCCTCGTGGGCTCCGCCGTCCGCGCCTTCATCGCACAGCGCCTCGTCCGCCGTCTTTGCAAATTCTGTTCCCAACCGGCCGAGTATAAAGCCGAGGATCTGGCTGCCATGGGCTTCCCACTCGAGTTGGCTCACAAAATCCGTCGACCAGTCGGCTGTCCTCACTGCCGGAATACCGGTTTCTCAGGCCGCACTGCCCTCTTTGAAATCTGTCAGATGACCTCCCGCATGCAGGAACTCATCCAACGCCGAGCTCCCGCAAACGAACTGCGCGAACTCGCCATCCGCGATGGCATGGTCCCGCTCCGCAAGGCAGGCTGGGAAACTGTCTCCCACGGCATCACCTCGGTGGAGGAAGTCGTGCGAGTGACAACCAGCGAACTGCAGGTCTTGGACGAGTAGCAGGACAATGGCCGACTTCTCCTACAAAGCGAGCAACGCCACGGGAACGGTGACCACGGGAACAATCGCCGCCAATTCGCGAAGCGACGCCTACCGCCTTCTCCGCAATCAAGGCCTGCAGCCAATGAGTGTCTCGGAGAGCGGAGGGGCTTCCACCACCAGCAAGAAAGAATCCGCCGCCGCAGGCAACGAACCCCTGCCCCGCCTGAACACCACCCAGTTACTTTATTTCACCGAGGAACTCGCCGAACTCCTCGAGGCCGGACTGAAGCTTGAAGGCGCTTTAAAAGTTATCGAACAGCGGCAGGAAAAATCCGGCGTCCAACCCATCGCCGCCCGCCTGCGCCAGCGGGTGCGCGACGGCTTCAGCTTTTCAGCCGCCCTCCAGGACTGCGGCAAAACCTTCGACCCTCTCTACTGCAACTTGGTCGCGGCAGGTGAGGTCTCCGGCGCGCTTCCGCAAATCCTCAAACGCCAGTGCGCCTACCTCACGCTCATCGGCGACCTCCGCCGCCGCGTGGTTTCCTCGCTCCTCTATCCGGCCATCGTTTTTGCATCAGCGATTGTGCTGATGTTTGTCTTCCTGACATTCCTCGTCCCCCAGTTGTCCGTCCTCTTGGGAAAAACTGGTCAGAAACTTCCAATCATCACCCGAATCTTGATTTCCGTGAGCGAATTTTGCGGGCAATGGTGGTGGGCGATCTTTGCCTTCGTCGGCATCCTCATACTCTCTGCGCGCGCCGCCGTGCGCACCCCCGCTGGGCGGGATTGGTGGCATCGCTCGATGCTGGATTTTCCAGTGGTCGGGCCCGTTCTTCGCGCAAAGTTCTACGCGGAAATGCTGCAGACCCTTTCGACTCTGGTCTCAAATGGCGTAGCGCTTCTTCAAGGTCTTAACCTCATGACCGCAGCAACGATGAATGTTTTTCTCAAAGACCTTCTCACAAAAACCGCTGCCATGGTCGGCGAAGGCACCAGCCTCGCGGCGGCATTGCGGCGGGTGGGATTTTTTCCACCGGTAATGATGGATATTCTGACAGTCGGCGAGCAAACGGGGGATATCGCCACCGCCTTGGAGAGAGCCGCCAAACGCTTCGACCGCGACCTCACCACGCGCATTTCACACCTCACAACACTCGTCCAACCGGCAATTATTCTTCTCGTGGCATTGTTCGTAGGCATTGTGGCCTACTCGATGATCGCCGGCATCCTGACCAGCGTCAGTTCCCTCAAATCCCGGTAAAGTCCGGCGCTGGGGTTTTACCGATTGAATTTGCCTCACGCAACCGATAGTTAAGAAGACCAAATGCCAACCGATACTTTGCGCTCCAATCCGCTCCGCGAGGGCCTCGCCCAACGCTCGATTCCCGATCCTTGCACACTCGTTATTTTTGGTGCCACGGGCGACCTCACGCATCGCAAACTCGTTCCTGCCCTCTACAACCTCGCCGCCGATGGGGCCCTGCCGCCTGCCATCAATGTTGTGGGATTCGCCCGCAGGGACAAATCAGATGAGGTTTTCCGCACTGAACTTGAAGAAGCAGCCCGCAAATTCTCCCGCCAAGGCATCAATGACGACCTCTGGAAAAATTTCGCGTCAAACATCTGCTACCACCGCAGCGAATTCGACAAGATCGAGGGCTACGAAGCTCTTGCGCGCCGCCTGGACGAAATGGACGCCACCCGTGGCACCGGTGGAAACCGCCTCTTCTACCTTGCAGCGGGCCCGGACCAGTTCGAAGTCATCTTGGAAAATCTTCGCAAGAGCGGCCTCAACAAAGCGCGCGCCGGATCCTGGAGTCGTATCATCGTTGAAAAACCCTTCGGCACCGACCTACCGAGCGCGAAGCGCCTGAACGATCTCGTTGAAAATGCCTTCGACGAATCCGAGACATTCCGCATCGACCACTACCTCGGCAAGGAGACCGCGCAGAACATCATCGTCCTCCGCTTCGCCAACGCCCTCTTCGAAGCGATGTGGAACTCCCGCTACATCGACCACATCCAAATCACCGCCAGCGAACCGCTCGGCGTGGAAGGCCGGGCCGGCTACTACGAAAAATCAGGCGCCCTCCGCGACATGGTGCAAAACCATCTTCTCCAACTCCTCTGCCTCACCGCCATGGAGCCGCCCGCCGGCCTTGATGCCGACTCGATCCGCGACGAGAAGGTGAAGGTGCTCCGCTCTCTGCGCCCGCTCACGGGTGATGATGTTTTCAAGCATGTCGTCCGCGCCCAATACGGTGCCGGCTCGATCAACGGGAAACGCGTTGCCGCCTACCGCGACGAGCTCAATGTGAATCCCGAGTCCGTCACCGAGACCTATGTCGCCATGGAACTCAATGTGGACAACTGGCGCTGGGCAGGCGTCCCGTTTTTCATCCGCGTCGGAAAACGCCTACCGAAAGCCGGCACCGAAATCGCCGTTCATTTCAAAAGTGTGCCGCCGGTTCTCTTCCGCGCCACCGGTGAGTCAATTGATGACAATGTTCTCGTGATCCGCATCCAGCCTGACGAGGGCATTTCCCTTCGCATGAGCGCCAAGATGCCGGGCTCCAGCCTGCGTATCGAACCGGTCAAAATGGATTTTCACTACGGCACCAGCTTTGGAAAAGCCACGCCTGAGGCCTACGAGCGCCTTCTGCTCGATGCCATGAGCGGCGATGCCACACTCTTCGCCCGCCGCGACGAGGTCGAGCAGGCTTGGAAATTTGTCGACGCCATCCATGAGGCATGGACCACGCGCACAGACGACCTCGCGCTCTACTCCTCCGGTTCCTGGGGTCCCGGCGAGGCCGACGAACTCATCAAGCGCCACGAGGGCGCATGGAGACGCCTGTGAGCACCGAGTCATCCATCGAACCCGGCATTCCCGTCGAAATCGGTAGAATCGACAAAGAGCTCGGCAAGCTATGGGAATCCAGTGGAGACACCAAAACCCGCGCCTCGCTGATCAACCTTGTCGTTTACACAGAAAACGAATCAGCCCTTGCCGCTGACAACGAAGTGCTGGCCTCTGTGGCCGGCCGTCACCCCTGCCGGGCGATCCTTATCCTCGGCAACCCTTCAGCTCCAACCTCGCAAGCGAAAGCCTGGATCAGCGCGCATTGCCACCTCCTCGGCAAGGACACACGCCAGATTTGCTCCGAGCAGATCACATTCCGCTTGGACGGCGACGCGGCCAGTGCCCTCCCGAATATCGTTTTCTCGCATCTGGATTCCGATCTCCCACTCTGCCTCTGGTGGAAGGCTGACTTCCCCGAGCCCCTCGACGAAAAGCTATGGGCTTGGGTGGACCGCCTCATCTTTGACAGCAGTTCGTGGCACAATCCGCACCACCAGTTCTCGATCATCCGCCACATTTCCTCGCCCGGCAAAAGCGCAGCCGTGCTCTGCGACCTGAATTGGACACGCCTTCACGCGTGGCGTTTTGCTCTGGCAAGCCAGTTTGACAATGCCTCCGCATTCCCACATCTGAGCCGCGTGGAATCCCTTTCCCTCCGCTGCGCACCCGGCTCCCGCATCTCCGCGCTACTCCTCCTGGGCTGGCTCGCGGGGCGTCTTAAGTGGCGTCTGGATGCCGAAAACGAAACTTTCATCAGTGCGAACGACCACTCCATTCCATTCCACATCGAGGAAATTCCTGGCCCCAATCTGTCGCTCATTTCGATCAAATCTCCGGACGCCAAATTCGAGCTCAAACTCGCCGAGGAATCCGACTTTTTCGAGTCTACAATACAAACGCCCGGCATCCCTGAAATTCGCCAAATCCTCCCCGCCCCGCGTGGGAGATTGGAAGACACCCTGCTGGCCGAGCTAAGCCGGGCCGGGCGCCATGCCCTCTACACCGAGTCGCTCGAGGTCATCCTTCCCCTGCTCAAACACTAAGGCAGGGCTGAAATACTATGCAGGTTTTTATCAGGGTTCTACCCTATGTCAGGCGCTACCCGTTGCTCGCCTTTGCCACGCTCTTCTGTGCTGTAGCTGGGACTCTGATGGTGATTGTCTTCCCGGCAATCACTCAGCAGATCGTCGATCAGGTCATCGGTCAAAACCGACCCGACCTCCTGCTGCCACTCGTTGGCCTCGGCCTCGCAGCATTCCTTGCGCAGAACGGTCTCAACGCCCTTCGCATCATCTTCAACAACCACTTCGAGCAACGCGTCATTTTCGACCTCCGCAGCGAACTCTACGCACACATACAGCGCCTCCCCCTCACATGGTTCGACAACCGCTCCACGGGTGACATCATGACCCGCCTCGTCGAGGATGTGACAAGCGTCGAGCGCGTGCTGATCGACGGCATCGAGCAAGGCACCGTCGCTATCCTGCAAATTCTGATCGTCAGCGGCGTCATGCTGGCCTACAGCCCCTCGCTCACCGCAGCCGTCCTCATTCCGATTCCATTCCTTGGCGCTGGAGCCCTCGCCTATACGCTCACCGCGCGCTCCCGCTACCGCAAGCAGCGCAAGGCCGTCTCAGCCCTGAATTCCCTGCTCCACGACAACATCGCTGGCATCCGCCAGATCAAAACCTACACCAGCGAGACACGCGAACACGCCCGTTTCGACGAGGCCAGCAATGGCGTGCGCAAAGCCACGCTCACCGTGATGAAAGCCTGGGCGCTCTACCAACCCGGCATGGAATTCATTTCCTCCTGCGGACTCATCCTGGTCGCCGGGTTCGGCACCTCGCAAGTGCTCGCTGGAAAAATGGACACCGGTGCCCTCGTCGCATTCTTCGTCCTCACCCGCTATCTCTACGAGCCAGTCGGACGCCTCCACCAACTGAACCAAATCTTCCAATCAGGCCGCGCCGCCGGGGATCGAGTGTTCGAAATCATGGATTCCGAAACCGAACCTGACGAGGGGGCTAAAAAGCCCACCTCCCGCGTGAAGGGCCATGTCATCTACCGAGATGTCTCGTTTTCCTACGACCCCAAGATGCCCGTCCTCCATGGCATCAACCTCGAAGCCAAATCCGGCGAAATGATCGCCCTCGTTGGACCAACAGGCGCTGGCAAATCCACCATAGTAAACCTCCTTGTCCGCTTCTACGAATTCACCAGCGGCGAGATCACCATCGACGGCGCACCCCTGCGTGACATTCCAAAATCCCACCTCCGCGACAGCGTCGCCGTGGTGACTCAAGAGAGCTTCATGTTCAACGGGACCACAGCCGAAAACCTCCGCATTGGAAAACCTGATGCCACCGAGGACGAAATCTGGGAAGTCCTCCGCGCAGCCAACGCCGCCGAATTCATCAAGCGCCTTCCCGAGGGGCTTCACACGCCACTTGGAGAGCGCGGAGTCAAACTCAGCGTCGGTGAGAAACAACGCCTCTCCATCGCCCGAGCCCTCCTCAAAAATCCTCCCATTCTCATCCTCGACGAGGCCACGGCCAGTGTGGATACCACCACCGAGCGTCTCATCCAAGAAGCCCTCGACCGCCTCATGGAAAACCGCACCAGCTTCGTCATAGCCCACCGCCTCTCCACCGTCCGCCACGCCGACCAAATCCTCGTCCTCGAGCGCGGATGCATCACCGAACGCGGCCGCCACACAGACCTCCTCGCACGCGGCGGCCTCTACGCCGAACTCTGCAAGAGCAGCCTCATCGAAAATTGAAGCCCCCTCGCAGGGTGCTGCTTTTTTCACCAAAAAGTCTTTGTCCTTACCCCTGCCGATCTGTGTAGGGTGAAAGCCATGTCAAACACGGACGCCGAACGAGGGACCCAAGGCAAGGCGCTGAGGGTGAATTTGGACAACGGATTTTACGGCACATTCGCCGAAATCGGAGCCGGTCAGGAGGTGGCCCGGCACTTCTTCTCAGCAGGAGGTGCTGCTGGAACGGTTGCAAAAACCATTTCCGCCTACGACATGACCTTCAGCGACGCCATCTATGGTTCCTCGCGCCGCTATGTGAGCCGCGAGCGCCTGGAGACCATGCTGGAACACGAGCAAAAGCTCCTCATCGAACGCTTGGGATCCACAGCAGGAGACAACCGGCGATTCTTTGTTTTTGCGGATACCGTCGCGGCGCGCAGCTTCCGCCGCCACGATGAGTCCCATGGCTGGATGGGCCTGCGTTTCCAACATGCCCCCCGTGCGAAGTTCAGCGACATCATTCTCCATGTCCGCATGCTGGATGCCGAGAATCTCCTCCAACAAGAAGCCCTCGGCATTGCCGGAGTGAACCTCATCTACGGCGCGGCCTTCAACCACCAGAACCCCCGCGCGCTCATCGGCTCGCTCCTTGACGACCTCAAGCCCGGCCGCATCGAGGTCGATATGATCCGCTTCTCCGGCCCCGCGTTTGCAGGCGTGGACAACCGCATTATGAGCCTCGAACTCGTTGTGCAAAAACTCACACGAGCGACATTGTTCCGGCCTGATGGCGAGGTCGTGCAGGCCTCGGATGCCTTCTACAAAAAACCCATCCTCGTCGAGCGTGGCAGCTTCCGACCCGTCACCTATGTGACCAACGACATGCTCGACGGCGCCAAGCGACTCTTTGAGCAGGAAAGCGGCGTCGCAGGTGCAGAGCCGGCCATTCTCATGGAGATCACCATGAAAAATCTCCTCTCCCACGGACCGCTCGATCTTCAGGATTTCCTCGATCGCGTGGACCTCCTCTCAGCCCTCGGCCGCACAGTGCTCATCTCCGACTACGGCGAATACTACAAGCTGGTGAACTTCCTCACCCGCTACACAGAGGAACCAATCGGCCTCCCCATGGGCATCCCCGGCCTGAATGAGATTTTCAATTCCGAACACTACAACGACCTTGAAGGCGGCATCCTGGAAGCCCTCGGACGCCTCTTCAAACGCAATGTCCGCCTCTATGTCTATCCCTTCATCTCGCCGAGCGGCGAACTCGTGACCTGTGGAAACTTCCGCACCCCGCCTGGCATGGAGAACCTTTACGAGCATCTCCGCGTCAACCACCTCATCCGCCCCATCGAGGATTACCGCCCCGACTACCTCCAAATCCACTCTCCCAAGGTTCTGGACATGATCGCCGCCGGAGACGCCAAGTGGGAAAGCATGGTTCCCGAGGCCGCGAGGGATGTCATAAAAAAACGCGGTCTCTTCGGTGCGGCGAAACTTGCCTAAGGCCCACGGCAACGCCATCGTCAGCGGCTGCCATGTTTTTCCGCCGACTCGTTCTCAATAGCTTCGCCAAACTCAAACTCGGTCGCCTCGAGGTCATCCTCCCGGATGGCGCCAAAGGCGTCTACGGTGGACTCGGCGCGGGCGTTGAGGCCCGCATCAAATTGACCGATGAGAATTTCTTCAAGCGCTGCGTTCTCAACGGCCCCATCGGTTTTTCCGAAGCCTACATGGCCGGCGAATGGACGACCGACGATCTCACCAAGGTCATTGCGTGGTTTATCCTGAACGCTGACAACACACAGGCCATGCAAACACGCCAATCGCGTGGAACGGGCTTTTTCAATCTGCTCAATGCCGCCAACCGCGCCTTCCACCTGCGTCGGCCGAACAGCCGCACCATCAGCCGGAAAAACATCAGCGAGCACTACGATCTCAGCAACGAATTCTTCCAACTCTGGCTCGATGGCACCATGACCTATTCCAGCGCGTATTTCGAAGCCGCCGACGAGCCTCTCGAAACCGCCCAGAGCCGGAAATACGACAAACTCTGCAAACGCCTTCACCTCGTTCCCACCGACAGCGTCCTGGAAATCGGCAGCGGCTGGGGCGGCTTCAGCATGCATGCCGCCAAAAACTACGGTTGCAAGATCACCACCGTCACCATCTCCCGGCAGCAATACGACGAAGCCTCGCGCCGTATTCAAGAAGCCGGACTCGGCGAGAGAATCCAGCTCCTGCTCTGCGACTACCGCGACCTCCGTGGCCGCTTTGATAAAATTGCATCCATCGAAATGCTCGAAGCCGTCGGCGATCGCTATGTGGACGGCTACTTCGCCAAAATCGACGAACTCCTGCATCCGCAGGGACTCCTCGGCCTTCAAGCAATTCTCTGCCCCGACAACCAATATCCTATCCTGCGCGACGGCGTGGATTTTATCCAAAAGCACATCTTCCCCGGCTCCCTCCTCATGTGCAACGCCCGCATCACGAAGGCCATGACATCCTGCGGCGACTTGAACCTTTTCGAATATGAGGATATGGCCCCCCACTATGCCCTCACCCTCCAGCGCTGGGCCGAAACCTTCGAATCCAAGCTCCCCGAAGTCCGCGCCCTGGGCTTCGACGAAACCTTCATCCGCAAATGGCGCTACTACCTCCGCTATTGCGAAGCCGCCTTCGGCACCCGCCACATCACCGTCGCCCAAATGGCCTACTCCCGCCCCGACAACCTCTCCATCCCCTCCCCGATCTACGCACCCGGAAACTAACACTTTGCCCCTGGCAAGAAACGCACGGGCGGGGTTCCACTTCGCGGGAACGCCGATGTCCTCGTCGGCATCAGCAAATGACTCCATGGCAACTACGCCAAACCCAATGCGTAAAAAAGCGGCACCATTTCTCGCGCTGGGTGAATTCAAACGCGCGCTGAACGCAATAAAATATCAATAAGGTAAGCCCGCCCCCTCTGACCCTCTGATTAGGTAAAATTGAAAGGAAATGTAGCCTGAGCCGGAGGTCCCTTTGGCAAGTTCGGTTTCTCATCGGATTTTCGTGCGGACTGGCGCTTGCGGCTTCCATGGCGCAGGAACACTTTGCGCGCCTCCTCACGCGCAGAGGGTTCGCGGCGCAGAACGGCGATTTTGAGTCGCGCTTCGCGGTAGGCGGTGGCGTGGTCAACAATCGGCTGCGGGTAGTTGAGACCAATCCGGCATCCTGCGGCAAGTTGCTGTTCGATCGGCATGCGGTGTGGTTCGGCAAGCCATGAGGTGGGCACGCCTGCCAATTCCGGGACCCATGATTTGATGAAATGGCCGTGCGGGTCTTGATCAAGGGCCTGCTTGGCCGGGGAGTAGATACGCACCGCATTGATACCGGTAGTAGCGCTCTGCATCTGGGCTTGGCTGAAATGAATGCCGGGCTCGAAATCCAGAAAATGGCGCCCGAGAAAAACCGCTGTGGGCCGCCAGTGAAGCCAGAGGTGATGGCTTGCAAAGCTCATGAGCATGGCCCTCATGCGAAAGTTGAGCCATCCCGTAGCCTGCACGCACCGCATGCAGGCATCGACCATGGGATAGCCAGTGACTCCATTTTTCCAGGCCTCAAGGCGTCGATGGGCTTCAGGCGTGTCGGTGAAATCTTCCCTCAACCCGTCGCAGGCTCTCGACATATTTTCAAATTCGATGCGCGGCTCATCCTCGAGTTTTTGCATGAAGTGGCAGTGCCATCGCAGTCGGGACGCAAAACTGCGGAGCGAGCCGCTCCAGCGACGATCAACGCACGCACCATACAGAGTTGCCTCTCTGAGTGTGGCGAGGCGCTCCTCCAGCGAGCGAACCGTCGAGGCCATCGAAAGGCATCCCCACGACAGGTAGGGGCTGATGCGCGAACAGCTGGACCAACCCTCGAGTGGGCTCGACATGGAGGCTCGGTAATCCACTCCGCGTTGATAGAGAAATGCGTCGAGTGTGGACTTGGCGACACCCTCCCCCCCGCGCTGGGCCCAAGGTTTTGTAGAAACCACATGCCTGCATTCGGATGGAAGTTGGTCATCAGCAAGCGCAGGCCCATGCAGGTGCTCTGGAGAGTCCCAGAGTGATCGGTGCATCGTGCGCTGCCACCGATCCGCCCATCCATTGCGATCCTTCAACCGCCGCACCACGCCATCTTGACGGCATTCGCGCCAAGGAATGCCTTTCTCCCGACACCAGGCTTGCACGGCAAGATCACGACGATAGGTCCAGTCGGCACCGGTCTCCTCATGAGACCACAGGCTGGTTATATCGACCTCTGCGGTGAGGCGATCCAGCACCTCGGTGGCATTTCCGTAGCGCTGCAGCAAGCTCACCCCAAGTTGCCGAAGGGAAGCGTCCAGATCGGCGAGGCATTCCGAAAGGAAGATGCGGTGCGAGGCATCGCATTCCGCAGTCGCCCACCACTCGGGTTCGTGGATGAATAAACAGACGACCTGCCCTTCCCGTGCGGCAGCGGCGAGAGGTTGGTGATCGGCAATGCGGAGGTCTTTTTTGAACCACACCACGTTGGCAGCGGGGCGTTTCATCGGCCCGGTGTGCACTTGCGGCGACAGGCATCGCTGCAGTGGAGCACTTCCTCCCAGCACCGCTCCCATTTTTTTCGCCAAGTAAAGGGCCGAGCGCAAACGACGCAGATTTTTGTGGGCAAGTTCTGTTTTTTTACGCCTTTCATAGGATGAGTTCCGACAAATGCGGACGCACCGAGTTCCAAAACGGAAAAAAGCCTGCCTTGGCCAAAGGGAAAACCCGTGCATCCCAGCGCCGCCGAAAACGCGTTACGACAATGCCACATTCACCGCACCATTGAAGAAATGGCTCCAAAGAATCTCGCACCGGCCCGACAGATGGTGCCGCCATAACGATGCGCCGGAGGTCATGGGTTTCGACCCAATCCTTCAAGGAATCCAGCGCCTGAATTTCGGTAACATTTTTTTGGAAATTATTTTCTGCACGCGTGCGGGCATCGTCCAGCGCACGATTCAACCAAGCCGCACGGAAGGAAGATCGCGCAGGCGTTTTCCAAAAACAGGCCGCCACCGGCTGAAACTGGCTCAGGGGACCGCATTCGAGTGAAAGATCCTCCTCGTGGAGGAGTAATCCGGCGGCAGAGTCTCCAGGTCCTTCGGGGAGATTCTCCATACCCCGAAGAGACCGATCTGCCGAATCCTGTGGAATGTCCACGAGCGGCTCGCCCTCCAACTGCTCCAAACCCTCCGAGGGCGCGTCGGGCCAGTAGGAGTCAAGGTTCGAGCGACGAACGATGTAGGTTTTACCGGGGGTTTGAAGGCCGGCAACCCATCGCCAAGAGAGGGTGTTGCTCGCGGCGTCTGCATCAAGAAGGTGATCGAAGAAAAATCGCGCTCCCTCTTTCCATGGCAGACCAGCTCGGTGAATCCAAAATGAAGCCCACCACATGCGGGCGTGGTTGTGCAGGTAGCCTGTGGAGACAAGTTCGCGGGCGCAGGCGTCCATGGCCGCGCAGCCGCTTTGCCCATCGTGCAGCCGCTCCGCGAGCGGGCCACCGGCCGACGCGGCATCGGCAAAATCGCGCCAGACGCCTGGACGGAGCTCCAACCAGCCTTTCCAATACGATCTCCAAACGACTTCTTGGACGAACTTTTCAACAGTTGTTGATTTATGAACCCGCAGCACCGCACAGAGAACTTCAGCTTCTGTCACGAGACGATGCGAGATCGCCGCCGAGAGCCTTGAGACATGCGTATGCCGCTCGGCGATATGATTTCGCAAGCGGGCATAATGCAACACCGGCCCCTCAATAAAATCGCGCAATGCAAGCAGAGCCTCCGCTCGTGTGCCGGGAATCAAGTCAGCGGCCATGGATCAAAGTTGGCTTCGGTTGAAACAATGAGCCTGCGACAAGCCAAGCAGCAGACGCCGTAAGAAAGCTTTTTATGGAATGCATCTATGTCCATCCTACGAACGGCGAGGCAGACGCGGCTTTTCTTTCAGCAATGTTCCCCTTGAAAGGTTGAAATTTGAGGTCGTAGGTGAACCTCTGGTCTCCAACTCATGTGCCTCATGTATGCGCGATTCAGACGCATCACTCCTGAGCATGATAACGGTAGGAATTGAACGAATCGTGGATCAGAGCTCTGGATTCGTTAGATGCAGGGAAGAGTTACTAAAGCTCTTGGATGTCAGATTTTTATGCCTGACACCATATGACAGTGGATGAGAGAATTTTATCGCCTGATACCTATTACGGAAGTCCGATTTAATATACCTCATCATGGCTGCCTGTGTTCAGCAGCAGCACCGTGGCATGGCCCCCCTCCTCCTCATAGACAACACGCAGATCGTAGCCAGCGCTTATGGCGCGCAGTCCACGCAGTTTGCCGGTCAGTCCATGATTCTTCAGGGTCGGATGAAAGGGTTGGTCCATGAATATTGTCAGCGCCGCCTCTACCCGATGCTGATCACGCACGGATAGCCGGGCAAAAGCCTTGTCAAAGCGGTTCGTCGTCCGCAGCGTCACGGCTTAGCTTGGCGCAGATGGGTGATCAAGGACTCTGCGGTGGTGAAAGGTCCGCTCACCCTCCCGGCCTTCCTCGCCTCGCGCTTCGCCGCCAGAATATCCTTCGTCTCACGCGCGCTGAAGCGGTAGGTCTCCGGTTCCTCTGCGAGGGCAAAGGGAATGGAGTGTGTGGCCACCACTTTCTTTAAAAACACCCGCACCGCCGTGTCAATGTCCAGCCCCAGGCCATCCAGCACCTTGTTGGCCTTTTTCTTCAGTGTGGGATCAAGAGTCACTTCCAGAGTCTGCGAGCTCATAGTGTGTATCGTAAAGGGGCCTTCCAATCATCGCAAGGCTTCAATGGGACCGCTCACCTTGCCACTCTGTCTGCGGTCTATTGCCCGACCAATCGGCTGAGGAAATCTTAGCCGATGCTCGCCGGTTGCTTGAATTCCGACACGCCACCCCGTGATCGTCGCCGGTGACAACTCCGTGCTGTCCTGTCTGTCAGACCCAGTAGCCTTTCTGGCCCCAGAAATCTTCGCATTCCAGAATCTGCCCACCTGCCTTGTGGGTGTTTGACCAAATCCAAGATCTATCGAGGTTTTCGGGCATGGTTTCAGCTATGGGCGGGGGATGCTGTGCTGCGAATGGAAGCGATGAGATGGTCCACTTCCGTGGAGGGATTCGCAGGCGACGGTGTGGCAACCGCGCTGTGGTGAAGCCGGATTTTTTCGGCATTCGCCATAGCTGTGTCGAGGCTCTCCAGTAGAGGAGGAATGACACTCACCGCATCTTGGCTGGCCTTGGAGTAACGGCTGGTCAATGTGGACTCCAGCCTGGCAACGGCATCCGCGCACTTGAGCATCGGCGCGGTGGTGTATAGGTCTTGTGCAGCAGGAGCCAAAACTCAAAGCATGGAGTGCTGTGCGCGACTTGAATTTTCTTGGATGCCGCCTTGGCCAACCCTGCCTGCAAGCGGCCGTGGGCCAGTGGCACATCCGTATCAAACACGATCCAGACTTCGTCAAAATCCAGCGCCTTGGAAAGCGATAGCGTTCCATTTCTTGCCTCGCGCCGCCGTGCCTCGCGCAAGCCCACCGCATACTCGACCAATTTCTGCGGATCGCCCATGCCACCGGGCTGGACTTCGATCTCCAGCGTTTGGAGAGCGAGGCGTCTTTTCAGTGCCGTGAAATAGGCAGGCTCACTCACCAGGTCTTCCGTAACGATGAGAATGGCATTGCCGGGACGGGCACTGCCCTTCGGACGGCGGAAGGATGCGGCATCCGAGGGAATCTGCTTTTTCCACTTATTCTTGGCCGACACCCGCCTCCTCCTTTCCGAGAAGGCCCTCGGGGATGAATGGCACGGCGCCGTAGCGTCCCGCCAT
>JBIIUB010000116.1:0-7235 GCA_044340205.1 Terrimicrobiaceae bacterium | reverse complement strand
GTTCTCGAGAAGCGCGACGCGTTTCTCGAGCTTTTCACAGCTGATGACCAGCTTGATGCCGGTGGCTTTTTTTCCGATTCCTAAAAGTCTTTTCACGGTTTCTAACATGGGTGGTTGGTAGTTTGGGTGCTCCCCGGGGAGCATGGGTTGAGAGAGTTCATCGGGCCGGTGGCTTTTCGGGTTTTTTCTTTTGGTCAGAGCCGCTGGAATTCTCCCGCTTGCCTCCGATGAAATTGAAGATGTTCTGGATGGGGTTCGATTTGGGGGTAGAAACTGGAGTGGCGGGTTCGGGCTTCGGTGCGGGGGCCTCGGAATCGGCGGTCTTCGGCTTGGTTTTGTTTTTGACGCGGCCGGCGGCATCGGCCTCCTGGCGCACATTGGGAGAGGCATTGGGGCGGTTTTCCTGACCGGCGGCGGAGGGACTCTCGGCGGTCTCGCCATCATCAAAAAGCTTTGTGGATGCGGCGACCTCGCGGTCGAAATTCACGCTCTCGGTGAAGAGGAAATTGCCTTTGGCAGGCTCGAGGGCGGCGAGTTGCACATCCTCCTCGCCAGATTTGTATTTTTGGATTCCCTCGAGAATTTTCGCTGCGATGGGTGCGGAGACCCCACCGCCGGACTTTGCGCCTTGCACGAACACGACGACAACATATTCGGGATTGTCGTAGGGAGCGAAGGAAATGAACCAAGTGTGGTTGTCTTTTTTTCCCGAGCGCCAGAACTGGGCGGTGCCTGTTTTGCCTGCGGTGATCATTTTGGGATTCGCCGCGCGACCCGCCGTGCCGCCTCCTTCGTTGACGACCTCCCACATGCCTTTGCGGACATGATTGATCTGATCCTGGGTGATGCCGCCATCGGTGACAATGTTTGCGCGGATGCGTGAGGGTTCCTGAGAGATTGTCTTGCCAGTCTGGTCAACAATGCGGTCGACGAGGCGGGGGTAGTAAACCGTGCCGCCATTCGCAACAGCGGCGGTAACCATGGCCATCTGGAGGGGTGATGCCAGAACATCGCCTTGGCCGATGGCGGTATTGGCGGTGAGGCCATTCGACCAGCGGGCGCGGGGATTGATGGCGGAGAGCCATTCGGGGCCGGGGAGAACACCGGGTGATTCGCCCGAGACGGGGATGCCGGATTTTTGACCAAGACCGAGCATATTGCCCATGGCGACGATCTGCTCGATGCCGGCGGCATTTCCGAATTGGTAGAAATAGGCGTTGCAGGAAACCTTGAGCGCGTCTTCGAGGCCAAGCTGGCCGTGTGTGCGTTTTTTTTCAGCGATCCAGCAGCGCATGTATTTGTTGCCGTATTGAACGCCGCCGTAGCAGCTGAAGGATTTCTCCCCCAGCCCGGCGCGCATGCCGGCGAGCGCGATGGGAACCTTGTAGGTCGAACCGGGCGCGTAGGCGCTGATGGCGCGGTTCACGAGGGGATTGGTCTCGTCCTTGTTAATCTCTGTCCACTTCGAGGCGGGAATGGATGGGATGAACACATTCGGATCATACGAGGGGACGGATGCCATGGCGAGGATATCGCCATTCCGGGGATCGACGACCACGGCGGCGCCTCGACCGACGACGCGCAAGGCCTGCTCGGTGATGTATTGGATTTTCGCATCAATCGTCAGATAGGCGTTGTTGCCCTGCACGGGTTCGCGGCGGCCGACCTCCCCCTCGATGATGCCTTTGGCATTTCGCTGAAGGATGCGTGCACCGGCCTTGCCTTTGAGTTGCTCGTTGAGGAAAAGCTCGAGCTGGGTTTTGCCCTCGACATCGGGCTCGTAGAAATTGAAGTCGCGAAGGTCGGGGAGTTTGTCGAGTTCGTGCGGGGAGCCAACATAGCCAAGCAGGTGGGAGGCCATGGATCCGTAAACATACCAGCGAACCGGCTTCACGCTCACATTCACGCCGGCGAGGCCGAGGTTTTTCTCGGAGAAAATCGCCATCTCTTCGAAATCCAAATCCTGACGGTAGTTGTAAGGCACCTCGCGATTCGTGCGGTAGTGGATCTGCAGGGCGTTGGCATTGTAGTCCCTCGCCACTCCGAGCTCTTCCATGCGTGGAATGACGGTCTCGGAGACGATTTTTACGACATCCGCCTCCTTGAGGTCGCGCGGCATGTTGTGCACGCGGCCACGGTAGGTCGTGATGGGCACGCTGCCCTTGCTCTCGCGGTAGGCGCGCACCATGTCGGGCAGGTAGAAATCCACTTCGAAGCTGGCGCGGTTTTCGACGAGCTTGATGCCATTCCGGTCGAGGATTTCGCCACGGACGGCGGGCAGGCGGACGGTCACTTGCGAGTTGGTATTGATCTTCGAGGCGTATTCCGAGCCGCGCACGATCTGGACATTCCACAAGCGAAACAAAATGAGCGTGAAGCTCAAAAGGATGAGCAACCCGAGAAAAATAATGCGTGATCCCGGCCGGGTGCGCTTCATCGATTGATGGGTCTCATTTTACGCGAGCCATCAGGGATTAAGCGGTCGATTTGCGACAGAGTCCAGTAGAACAGAGGTGCAATGAGCGCGGCCATGAGGCCTGGCGCAAGGATGCGCCATGACACGGAGGGTTCCCAGAGGAAGCCGCCGCGTTGCAAGGTACTGGTTAAAAATTGAAGGAGCAGGTAGGCGGAGGTTCCGACACCGCTCAAAACCACAAAGGGCCCAACATTGCGGCTCTTCATGGCTGGCTGAAATCCACTGGCGATGCTCCCGAGAATCACAAAAAAAACGATAGACGAGCCAAGAGGAATTTCAACCTTTCCACCGACGACATGCAAATACATGAGGTCGCTGAGAAAGCCTGTGTAAAACGCCGCCGCTAGCATTGCAGCAAATGGCATCACCATGGCGGCAAAACAAAAAACCATGGGCACCAGCAAAACATGGGCGCCGTGAAGATCCGTCATGGGAGGAAGCGCGTCCTGAATGATGAATGCCAGAACGACTCCCGCAAACAATGCTGCCAGATCGATAAGAGTTTTGTTCATTTTTTGCCGATCAGCACAAAAACATCTTCGACCGAGGCGAGGTTCACCGCAGGCTCGACGATGGCCTGGCCGTCGAGGGCGCGGAGGCGGAATTCCTTGATGCGTCCAATCACAAGACCCGGCGGGAAGGATCCATGCGCGACGCCTGCGGTCAGCACCTGCTGGGCGGGTGAAATCTTCG
The DNA here is from genome assembly GCA_044340205.1 of Terrimicrobiaceae bacterium. Lineage (GTDB taxonomy): Bacteria > Verrucomicrobiota > Verrucomicrobiia > Chthoniobacterales > Terrimicrobiaceae > UBA967. The sequence goes on along the minus strand of JBIIUB010000116.1, from coordinate 4,066 downwards.
CGCTCTTGGAGAGAAAATTCATCTGCAACAGGCCTTCGGCGGCTTTTTCCTGAATGCGCAGGCCGGTGATGATGCCCTGCTCGCGTGTACCGTCGATCTTGGCCGCGATGCGGCAGGTTTCATCGGTGATCAAGACAACGATGGATTCATTTTTCGAGACCGTGGTGGTTTTTCCCACAACGCCGAGGTCGGTGACCACAGGCATGTCGGCTTCGACGCCGTCCTCGAATCCACGGTTGACGCGAATCGTATTCCACCATGTGGAGGACTCCCTCGAGATGATGCGGGCCGGCATGAGTTTGAAGCTCGAGCGCTCGCGGAAATCGAGAGCCATGCGGAGGCGGTTGTTTTCAGCCTCGAGTTCGTTGAGGAGGTTGTTTTCTGCGCGGAGTTCGCGGTTTTCGACGGAGAGTTTTTTGTTTTCGACCTCCAACTCATCGAGCGTTTGCAGGCGGCGACCGACGGATCCGAGATTTTCCTGCACGGCGCTGCCGGTGCGGAGAAAAGGTGAGAGCAACGACATGAAGCTCGACTGCATCGACTGCATGGCACCCGGTGAGATCGTGGAAAAATAAATCGCCACGGCCAATACCGCCACCACCAGTGCCATGTTGAGTCTGTTCATCGACAAAGAGGAAGTTCAACTTCCACCCGCTTGATTCCGGTCAACGCCCGTGCGGACGCTCCGCTGAGACGGCTTTGAGGAATTTCAACTCCGTGAGCGCGCGACCCGTGCCTTCGGCCACGGCGCTGAGCGGGTCTTCCGCGACATGCACAGGAAGACCGGTCGCCTCGGCGATCAGGCGGTCCAGTCCGCGCAGGAGGGCTCCACCGCCGGCGAGCACAAGGCCGCGATCGACGAGGTCGGCGGACAACTCGGGAGGGCAGCGCTCGAGTGTGATGCGAACGGAATCCACAATGGTGGAGAGAGGCTCCATGAGGGCCTCGCGGATTTCCTGCGAGGAAATGGAAATGGTTTTCGGAAGACCTGCGACAAGATCACGACCTTTCACCTCAAGCCCGACTTCTTTTTCTAATTTGTAGGCCGAGCCGATCTTGATCTTGATCTCCTCGGCTGTGCGCTCGCCGATCATGAGATTGTAGGCGCGCTTCATGTAGTTCGTGATGGCCTCGTCCAGCTCGTCACCCGCCACGCGAACGCTGCGGCTGAAGACAATTCCTGAGAGAGAGATGAGCGCAACTTCGGTGGTGCCACCGCCGATGTCCACGATCATGTTGCCGGCGGCATCTTGAACGGGAAGTCCCACGCCGATGGCCGCAGCCATGGGTTCTTCGATCAAATAAACCTCACGCGCGCCGGCATGGGTGGCGGAGTCTTTGACAGCCCGTTTTTCGACCTCCGTGATACCACTGGGCACAGCGACAACCACGCGCGGACGAACCATGCGGCGGCGGTTGTGCACCTTACTGATGAAGTGGCGGAGCATGGCTTCGGTGATCTCGAAATCGGCGATCACGCCGTCCTTCAAGGGACGAATGGCGACGATGTTGCCAGGCGTGCGGCCGAGCATTCGCTTCGCTTCATTGCCGACAGCAAGGACGCGGTTGGTGCCCTGTTGCACGGCCACGACAGAGGGTTCGCGCAGAACGATACCTTGGTCTTTTACGAAGACCAGAGTGTTGGCGGTCCCCAGATCAATGCCTATGTCGCTTGAAAAGAGTCCCAGAAGATTATCAAACATCGAATGTTATGGAAAAGTTGGTGGAGCGGCCGGCCGAGGAAGGCGGAACAGCCTTCGGCGGCAGGTGATGCGCCAAAATGTTGGTGAGAGGGGAATGATTCATTTCGATCGAGACTGGCGTCAAGATTTAGTTTTTTAAATTTGGGCAGCGATGGCAGCGCCCATTTCGGCCGTGCCGACCAGGCGGGTTTCCGGCGTGTGGATGTCACCCGTCCGCAAGCCACTGGAAATAACCGACCTGACCGCTTTTTCGATGGCGGCGGCGGCATCCTCGCGGCCAAGCGAAAACCGGAGCATCATGGCTGCGGAGAGGATTTGAGCGATCGGGTTTGCGATTCCCTTGCCGGCGATGTCTGGCGCTGTGCCGCCGCTCGGTTCATACATGCCGAAGCGGTTTGAACCACCGGTGGACTCGCCCAGGCTGGCGCTTGGCAGCATGCCGAGGGATCCGGCGATCATGGCCATTTCATCGCTCAGGATGTCGCCGAAGAGATTTTCCGCCAGGATCACATCGAAGGACTTGGGATTTTTAATGAGCTGCATGGCGGCGTTGTCGACATACAGGTGCTTGAGCGTGATGTCGGGATAGTCGCGCGCCACCTCGTTCACCACGCGGCGCCAGAGCACGCCGTTTTGGAGCACATTCGCCTTGTCGATGGAGGTGACCTCCTTGCGACGCTTGCGGGCCGCCTCGAAAGCGACCTTCGCAATGCGGCGGATTTCGCTTTCCCAATAAATCATAGTATCCACCGCGAAATCCTCGCCATTCTCGCTTTTGATGTATTTGGGTTCGCCAAAATAAAGACCGCCGGTGAGTTCCCGCACGCAGAGCACATCAAAGCCACCTTCGACCAGGCGCGGGTGCAGCGGCGAGGAGTGGGTCAACTCGGGCAGGCAAATGGCCGGACGCAAATTCGCGAAGAGACCGAAATGTTTGCGCAGCGGCAGGAGAGCCGCTCGTTCGGGTTGTTCGTTTGCGGGAAGAGATTCCCACTTCGGCCCGCCGACGGATCCGAAAAGAATGGCATCCGCCGCCTCGCAAGCGGCAATCGTCTCCGCAGGCAGTGCGCGACCGGCGCCATCGATGGCGGCTCCGCCGACCAGCTTGTGATCGAATTCAAACTTGATGGAAAATTTTTTCGAGACCGCATCAAGGACGCGCAGTCCCTCGGTCATCACTTCGGGTCCGATTCCGTCGCCCGCCAAAACGGCGATGCGGAAGGTTTTTTCTGAATTCATGGCGGCAGGGTATATCTTTTGGCGTCGCCTGAATCAAGCGCGGCGACTTTTGAATGGCATCAGGCCGCGTTTTTGCGGGAAGTGTAGAGCGCAACGAGCGCCGCTCCGACCGCTTGCGAAAGCTCGCCCATCGTCGCTGGCACGATTTTCATGGTGCGGCGCTGCACGGGGAAAAGCCACGGCTGGGCGGCGGCGAGGATTCCACCGAGATATCGGGCGCGGAATTCCTCGGTCGTCGAATGCGGATCGATGAGTCCCCCGCCGATCACCACAAACTCGGCATCCAACGCCATCGAAAGATTCGCCACATGAATTCCGAGGGCCTTGGCTTGAAAATCGAAAATCTCGAGCGCCAAGGCGTCACCTTTTTGCGCGAGAGTGCGGAGTGAAAGCGTTTTTTCCTTCAGCGGCTTGTCGGAGCGGTGGAACTCATGGTCGGGATGCTTCGGCAGGAGATGTTCCAAATACTGAGCCAGTCCCGAAATGCTCGCATAGGCTTCCACGCAGCCCCAGTCGCGACCGCAGCCGCATTTGAAAACAGGCAGCCCGAGCAAATGCAGCGGCGAAGGCATGTGACCCGCCTCCATGCCGGCCAGCGTGTCGCCCTCGAGCGGCAGGCCTTCAGGACTTATGTAGGCGGCACCAAGACCAGAACCCGGCGCGAGCATGATGACGCCCGCTTTTTTATCGCCGCGCACTTTCGCAGCCTCGGCGACTCCGCCGTAGTTGCCGTCGTTTCCCGCCACGAGCGGGATTTTGCGTCCAGCGCGGCTTTCGATGGCCGCCGAATAATCAGAAACAAAATTCCAACCCTCAAAGCTCGCCGGGAGGTTCGCAGTGCGGTCCAGCACGCCATAAGCGAGGTAGGGACCGGGAATCGCGAGCCCGACTCCTTTCACCTGATCCCAGGCGAGGCTGTTTTCCGCGAGAAATTTTTCCACGCCATCGATCCACCCATCGACCACAGCCTTGGTGCCGAGTTGAGAGTTTGTGGAACTCTGCGCGAGATTCAAGGTGACCGGCGTGCCGTCTTCGTAAACCCCGCAGGTCTTCGAGGTGGTTGCGCCGCTGTCCGTGCCGATAAAGATGGTTTTCATGGGATGGTGGGAAGGCGCTTTTTATCC
>JBIIUB010000115.1:0-7260 GCA_044340205.1 Terrimicrobiaceae bacterium | reverse complement strand
GATGATTTCCTTGGCCGGAGCCTCGGACTTTTGGTTTACTGCGTCTTGTTTCATATGAAGTCGACAGGATGGCGTAAATCACGCCGCCTGTCGGCTACATGTCATCTCCCACCACTCCGCGCTCGACTGCCCGCATTTCCCCTCGACTCCTAGCGGCGCTGGCGATACACCATCCCCGCATGAGCCACCCCGACTCTCCTTCACCCACCCCGAATCCACCCCCTCCTGACTGGAACGCCATTGCGAGGGATGCCGATTTCAAAGCCCTCGTCCAACGCAAGCTCAAGCTGGTTGTTCCCGCGACAGTATTCTTCGTCGTTTACTACTTTGCGCTGCCCGTTGGAGTCGGTTGGTTTCCTGATTTCATGAAACAAAAAGTCTGGGGCGATGTGAACATTGCCTACCTCTTTGCGCTGTCCCAGTTCTTCATGGCATGGGTGCTGGCATTCATCTATGTGGTCGCCGCAGCAGGCTGGGACCGCAGCGAGCGCTCGCTTCTCGCCAAATTCGGATTCACCTCGGAGCATTAATATGAATTTCCTCCCTCTTGCCGCTGCTGCAGAGACCGACCACACCGCACTTTGGATGTTCCTGGCCTTTGTGGCGGCCACGCTGATCATCACATACTTCAGCGCCCGTCGTTCGACCGGAGCCAGCGCCTATTTTGCCGCCGGTCGTCGCATCACAGGCTGGCAAAACGGCCTCGCCGTGGCGGGTGACTACATGAGCGCGGCCAGTTTTCTCGGAATTGCCGGGATGATCGCCATGAACGGATACGACGGCTTCCTCTACTCTGTCGGCTTTCTCGTGGCTTATCTCACGGTTCTCTTCATAGTAGCCGAACCCCTCCGCAATGCCGGAAAATACACCATGGCCGATGTGCTTGCCTACCGCCTCAGCCCGCGCCCGGTGCGCGCAGCGGCCTCTCTCAGCACGCTTACGGTTTCGATTTTTTACATGATCGCGCAAATGGTGGGCGCCGGCGTCCTCGTGCGGCAGTTGATCCCGGGAGTCGGTTACGAAGCCGCTGTGGTCGGGGTGGGGGTGCTGATGGTTGTCTATGTCGTTTTCGGCGGAATGCTGGCAACGACCTGGGTTCAAATCATCAAGGCTGTGCTTTTGATGACAGGCAGCGCATTCCTGACGGTGCTTGTGCTGCGTGAGTATCAGTTCGATATCGGTAAATTTTTTTCCTCGCTTTCAGCCATCTCCTCCACCGGACCGAACGGGGAAAAAATCGTGCGCGATTTTCTCACCCCAGGCCTGATTTTTAAAAATCCGTGGGATCAAATTTCCCTCGGCATGGCCCTCCTCTTCGGCACGGCGGGATTGCCGCACATCCTCATTCGGTTCTACACCGTGCCCGATGCCAAGACCGCTCGTGCGAGTGTCGTCTGGGCCATGATCATCATCGGCCTGTTTTATATCATGACGACCTTCTTCGGCTTCGGCGCCGCCAGTCTCATGGGGCCTGACTATGTCGCAGCCCACGGCGGAACAAACATGGCTGCTCCCGAACTCGCCAGAAAACTGGGGGGCGAAATCTTCTTCGCCTTTATTAGCGCGGTGGCTTTTGCAACGATCCTCGCCGTCGTGGCAGGCCTAACGATCAGCGCCAGCACAAGCTTCGCGCACGATTTCTTCACGAATGTCATCCACCACGGCAAAGAGCACCAACCCGGCGCCGAAGTGCGCGTGGCCCGCATCACAGCATTTGTCGTCGGTGCGGCCTCAATCGTTATCGCAATCATCCTCGGGCCAGGGGTGAATGTGGCTTTTCTGGTCGGCCTGGCCTTCGCCGTCGCTGCCAGCGCGAATTTGCCCGTCCTCGTCTTCTCGATCTTCTGGAAACGCTTCAACACGGCCGGCGCGGTGACAGGTCTTGCGGTAGGCTTGCTTTCCAGCATTGTGCTCATCCTCCTGAGCCCGGATATCATGAAAGAGAACGCCATTTTTCCGCTGAAAAACCCGGCTCTCGTGAGTATTCCAATCGGTTTTCTGGCGGCCATTCTCGGCACCTTGCTTTCCAAAGAGGTCCCATCCGAGGATAAATTCACCGAACTCCAAGTTCGGGCCAATACCGGCCTTGGCGCGGAGAAGGCGACAGAGCACTGACACACAAACCGCAGTATTTTTCAAGAGAAGCAAAAAGGCGGAGGTCCAATGACCTCCGCCTTTTATCTAAAGAATCGAATGATGCCGACTATTGCTTGTCGAGAACGGCATTCCACTCATCGATGCGTTTTTTCTCCGCAGCGAAGAGCGCGTCTGTGGGATCGAGGATTTCGATCTTCTCAATTGTGTCGCCCATGCGGATCGAGTCGATCACATCTTGGCCCTTCGTGGTGACACCAAAGACCGTGTGGCGTCCATCGAGATGCGGAGTGGGCACATGGGTGATGAAAAACTGGCTGCCGTTTGTTCCCGGACCCGCATTCGCCATCGAGAAAATGCCGGGCTTGTCGTGCTTGAGGCCGGATTTGACCTCGTCCTCGAAGCGGTAGCCTGGACCTCCACGGCCAGTGCCAGTTGGGTCGCCGCCTTGGATCATAAACTGTGGGATCACGCGATGGAAGGTGATGCCATTGTAGTAACCGCGTTTGGCGAGATTCAGGAAATTCGCCACGGTCACTGGTGCTGCCGAAGGTTGGAGTGTGGCCTCGATAGGGCCTTTATTGGTGTTAACGATGATGCGGATGTCTTGCATGGAGGCAGTGTCTGTCGCCGAGTGGGCACTGATTGTCAAACCGAGAAGCAGGGCTGAGAAAATTCGTTTCATAAGGAATCGAGAATATGCCGTTCGAAATGGGAATCTCAACCGCAAGTTCAAACACCACCGCTGGCAGGCAGATGTCTCAGGGCGAGGGATAGCATCACGCGCCGTGTAAAAAATGCGCTCGCAAATTCCGTCGGCGCTCGGCAATTTGTGCCGCGCTCAACCTCCCCATATTCATGAAGTCGCTCTCTCTCTTTCGCACCGCAGATGGCCGCAACCATTTTGTGACATTTGCATTGGTCAGCTCTCTTTTCCTCTTGTGGGGCTTTTGCAACGGCATGATCGATGTCATGGATAAGCATTTTCAAGAGGAGTTGCACCTCACTCTGGCTCAGTCTGCCTGGGTTCAATTCGCGCATTATCTCGGCTATTTTCTCATGGCCCTCCCGGCTGGTTGGCTGGCTATGAAACTCGGCTATCGCGGCGGCATCATTGCCGGACTTCTCATGGTGGCGGCGGGCGGTCTGTGGTTCATTCCGGCCACGCAGATTGCACAGTTTTGGGCGTTCCTGCTCGGCGTCTGCCTGATTGCCGCCGGTCTCACTTTTTTGGAAGCGGTGGCGAATCCCTACACTACCGTTCTGGGTGCGCCTGAGTTCGCTGCCACGCGGATTAATCTCGCCGCAGCCTGTAACGGGGTTGGATGGATTTTCGGGCCGATCGCCGGAGCGATGTTTTTTTATTCCACCGATGCCAGCGGCAATAGCACCGGCGCGGAGACCCTCTGGATGCCATACGCGGGAGTGGCCGTCGTGGTGCTTTTGATGGTGTTGGTTTTTGCCAAGGCTCCCATGCCGGACCTCAAAGCCGAGGAAACCTTGCCTGCCGAAGCGGCCAAAATTCCCGGCAGTGCCGCCTCCACGCACAGTATGGCGGGGTTTCTTCTCTGGCTGAATCTCGCAGTCCTTTCCGTTTCCCTTGGTATGATTGCTTGCGCCATTGCCACCATTTTTTCAGAGGCCCTTTTTCTTCCGGTTCTCTCGGGAGCAATAGTGCTCTTTCTCCTCGTTTTCTCGATCGTCCTGCTTTTCCAGCGAAAAAAAATGCACCCCGAATCGATCTGGTCGCGGCCTCATTTTTCGGGCGCGACACTGGCCCAGTTTTTCTATGTGGCCGCGCAGTCGGGCATCTTCGCTTACTTCATCAACTACATGACGACCCAGCCTCCTGTTCCGGTGGGCAACGCCACAGCATCCACGCTGGCCTCACTCGGATTCGCCTGCTTCCTCGCCGGTCGAGTCATCGGCGCGGGTGTCGTGAAAAAGTTTTCCGCCCACACGGTCCTCGGAGTCTACGGCGCGGTGAATGTTTTGCTCTGCGCCTGCGTGATGCTGCGCCTCGGTTGGGCGTCCACCGTGTGCGTGTTCCTTGCGTATTTTTTCATGTCGATCATGTTCCCGACCATCTTCGCGCTGGGCATTTCCGGGCTGGGTGATGGTGCAAAAAAAGCCGCCTCCTTCCTCGTCATGGCGATCATGGGCGGGGCAATCATGCCAAAGCTCATGGGACACATTGCCGACATTTCGAATGTTTCCGTGAGCTTTGTCGTTCCGCTTTTCTGTTTCCTCTGCGTGGCGGTCTACGGGTTTTTCTGGAGCAAACTCGGCGGTTCGCCTACATCGACAGCTTCCATCCCGCAAAAGAAGACATAAAAAATGCAAAAAACCCTCGATAGCCTCATCAAACTCTCACGCGAAATCGGCAAGGAGGAGCGCCGCTTGGCAATCCTCGGAGAAGGCAATACCAGCGCCGATCTCGGCGATGGCACATTTCTCGTGAAGGCATCCGGCTCCAGCCTCTCCACGCTGGACGAAAACGGACTCACCCGCGTTCGCATGGAAACTGCTCTTGCGGCCCTTGATGATTCCGCACTCACCGACTCCGGTGTTAGAACCGTTTTGGAGGCCTCCCGCGTTGATCCAGCATCCAAGCTCCCGTCGGTGGAAACCTTCATGCACGCCATCTGCCTCTCGGAAGGCGGGGCGAAGTGGGTTGGCCACTGCCACGCCGAGTCTGTGCTTTCCATCCTGGCATCCACCCACGGTGCGGCTCCTTTTCTAAAACACATCTTCCCCGATGCCATCGTCGTCTGCGGACGCCATCTCGCTGTCGTGCCATATATCGACCCCGGTTTGGAGCTCGCCCGCAGTGTCCGCGCCTCCCTGCGCCAGCATATGGCAACACACGGTGCCGCACCCAAGGTCATTCTTCTCGAAAACCACGGTCCCGTGGCTCTCGGCGCGAGCGACACCGAGGTTTTCAATATCCTCCTCATGCTCGACAAATGGGCGCGCATCCTTTGCAACACGCTCGCCATGGGCGGTCCACGCTTCCTGCCGGAAACCGTCAGCGACCGCATCGACAATCGCCCCGATGAACACTACCGCCGCGCCCAAATCGCCAAAACCGCTTAAAAAAACTTAAAACTTAAAACTCAACCTATGACCAACCTCCCTAAAATCGGCATTCGTCCGACCATTGATGGCCGCCTCGGCGGCGTTCGCGAGTCCCTCGAAAAACAAACCATGGCCATGGCCAAGAACACGGCTGCGCTTTTGACCTCCAAACTTCGCCACCCGACTGGCGAGCCAGTGGAGTGCGTGATTGCCGATACATGCATCGGCGGCATCCGCGAAGCCGCTGCCTGCGCCGATAAATTCCGCCGCGAGAATGTGGGCGTTTCGCTCACCGTCACTCCTTGCTGGTGCTACGGGTCTGAGACGATGGATACCGACCCGCTTACACCCAAAGCTGTTTGGGGATTCAATGGCACCGAGCGTCCAGGTGCGGTTTACCTCGCTGCCGTGCTCGCCGCCCACACCCAAAAAGGCCTGCCTGCTTTCGGTATCTATGGCCGCGATGTGCAGGATGCGGGTGACAACACCATTCCTGCCGATGTCGAAGAGAAGCTCCTGCGTTTCGCCCGCGCCGGTCTCGCCGCCGCAACCATGCGTGGCCGTGCTTACTTGGCCATGGGTGGCACATCCATGGGCATCGCCGGTTCCATCGTGGATCCTTCCCTCTTCGAGCAGTGGCTTGGCATGCGCGTCGAGTCGGTGGACATGACTGAATTCATACGCCGCATCGAACGCGGCATCTACGACAAAGCCGAATTCGACAAGGCGATGAAATGGGTCAAAGCCAACTGTAAGGAAGGCAAAGACTGGAATGGCGCCGGAAAAAAGCGCTCCCGCAAACAACTCGATTCCGAGTGGGAGACCAGCGTGAAGATGGCCCTCATCGCCCGTGACCTCATGGTGGGAAATTCCAAGCTCGCCAAGGCAGGCTTCGGCGAAGAAGCGCAAGGCCACTACGCCATCGCATCTGGCTTCCAAGGTCAGCGCCAGTGGACCGACCATATGCCGAATGGCGACTTCCTCGAGGCGATTTTGAATTCCTCGTTCGACTGGAACGGCCGCCGCGCCCCCTACATTGTCGCAACAGAAAACGACGCCCTGAACGGCGCAGCCATGCTGTTTGGATGGCTCCTCACCAACACCGCCCAAATCTTCGCCGATCTCCGCACCTACTGGAGCCCGGATGCCATCGCACGCGTCACCGGAACCGATGTTCCCGCAGCAGCGGCCAATGGTCTCCTGCACCTCATCAATTCCGGCCCCGCCGCTCTTGACGGTTGCGGCGAGCAGACCCTCAATGGCGTGCCGGCCATGAAGCCATTCTGGGACATCAGCAACGCCGAGATGAACGCCTGCCTCAAAGCCACGAGCTGGCATCCCTCGATCACCGAGTATTTCCCTGGCGGCGGCTGGAGCACACGCTTCGCCACACGCGGAGGCATGCCCTCGACCATCTACCGGCTCAATCTCGTGCAAGGCCTCGGTCCGGTCCTTCAGATCGCCGAGGGCGAAACCGTTTCGCTCCCCGAAAAAACACACCGCATCCTCGAAGAGCGCACCAACCCGACATGGCCGACCACCTGGTTCGTCCCCCGTCTCACCGGTCAGGGCGCCTTCCGCGACACCTACACCGTCATGAACAACTGGGGAGCCAACCACTGCGTCATGAGCCACGGCCACATCGGAGCCGACCTCGTCTCCCTCGCCAGCATGCTCCGCATCCCGGTTTACATGCACAACCTCGACGGATCCCAAGTCTTCCGCCCTGCCGCATGGACAGCCTTCGGAACCGCCGACGCCGAGGCCGCCGATTTCCGCGCGTGCCAAAACTTCGGCCCGCTCTATCGGTAAGCCTGTAAAATCATTCCAAACGAAAACCAGACGGCAGGAGAGCAACCGCCCTCCTGCCGTCTCATTTTCAAGTCGGTCCGATATACGGAGAAAAGTTTTAAGAGCCGTCTGCCCCCAAGCCGCGCTCAGCGTGCAAGAGAGGGGCACGGTCGTCTCGACCATAAGCATATACCTAATTCTTGTTTTTCCCAAAAACCCTAATTAGAAGAGGCGGATGGACACCTCTCAATTCGTATATGAAAAGCAATGGGAAATCCTGAAGCGTTACCTCCCGGA